>CAZYTT010000075.1:0-10008 GCA_964650235.1 uncultured Gammaproteobacteria bacterium
TTTTTATCTGCGCGCATTATGGGGTAAGGACTTTTTTTTACGGCCAACGGGGGCTGATTTCGCAGATTTTCGTCCTTTTATTGAGCATCGAATTCTTCACCTCCCGGATGCCCTTGATGATGTGGGTGATATATCCGGTGTTGAAGTCTATCGTGCTACGGCTGCCCATATGGCTGCCCATATGATGTACTCAACCTCTCCTATTTCTGCTGAACAGCTCAGCCCGGCGCAAATGTTCTTTATTGGCCTGATCGAAGATGCTCGTGTGGAATATATAGCGATACAGAAATTTCCTGGGCTCAAAAAGCTCTGGCAATCCTTGATGATAGTTTCTAGCGATGCCGTGCCCGAGCATTCGACGGTGCCTGTGCTTAAGCACTTTGCTCAAATGTTGCTGGACAAGACGATTGCATCCGACGATGAAGAATTACATTCTCTTGCCAAGAAATTTCATCAGGAGATTGCTGGTAAAAAAAATGATAACTTTTTTAGCTGGCACCTGGGGTTGGATCTATTTAATCTTTTCTCTACACGTAAAGAAGTGCCCAGCCTACGCATTCTGGAAAGAATAGATATTCTATACCGAGATGACAATCGTTTTTCCTGGGAAATTGAAGAATTCACATGGGACACAGAAGTGGAATATATTCCTGCGAGTCAGCGGCAAGTGCGTCGTCAGGTCAGCGTAATAGAGATGGCGAATGAGGTTGACTGTGAGCTTGCTGGTGATGACGCGCAAGAGATATGGACCTGTTCTACAGAAATGCGTCCTTACGAAGATGATCTTACAGACAACACCAAGAGCTTTAATGAGATGTGGGGCAAGGAGCTTATATCTGACCCATTTCATTATAAGGAATGGGACTATCAGATACAGTTACATCGTCCTGAATGGGTTACTGTTTATGAACGCCGTCAACCGAAGGGTGCTATAGAAGACATTCAGGCCATTATTGACGAGTATCGACCGGTTTCTCATAGCATCAAGCAGATTATTGATCTACTTGCGCCCGAGGGTGTTCAGCGGGTTCGCAACATGGAAGATGGCGATGAAGTTGATATCAATGCTGCTATAGATGCCATGATAGCTATTCGTATGGGTGAACAACCAAATGCCCGTATAACTATGCGCAATGTAATTAAGAGCCGTGATTTATCCGTTATTCTGCTGTTAGATTTATCTGAATCTACGAATGAAACGATGGATGGTTCGGATAAAACAATCCTGCAATTGACTCGTGAAGCTGCCACGCTGGTTGCGACGGCTATAGAGGGTATCGGTGATCCATTTGCTATTCACGGTTTTTCTTCGGACGGTCGTCACGATGTGCAATATTTTCGTTTCAAGAATTTCAATCAGCATTTCGATGATGATGTCAAATCTAGGCTCGCCGGCATGAAGGGTGGCCTGTCCACTCGAATAGGGGCTGCGCTACGTCATGCATCTGACCATCTGTTGCAGCAACAGGAAAAAAGAAAATTAATTCTACTAGTTACCGATGGTGAGCCAGCTGACATAGATGAGCGAGATCCGCAGCATCTACGCCATGATGCAAAAAAGGCGGTAGAAGAATTATACAGCAAAGGTGTACTAACATATTGTCTGACACTGGACCCACAGGCGGATAGTTATGTGAAACGAATATTTGGTGTTAATAATTATACGATTATCGACAATGTCGAGAAATTACCAGAGCAGTTGCCGCTTTTGTTTGCGAATTTAACACGGTAAATGAAGTTATGAGTCGTATTAGTGATATACTATATTTTGCCGAACGAGAAGAAACAATCCCGGCCGATTTATATAATATTTGGCGGCGCTTCAAACTACATTATAAATTACCTGTTCGAGTCAGATTAAATGGTCTACCTGAGGTTACGCTGATTCTTGCAGATAATGAATGGGCTTGTGTCGATCATAATAATAATGATTTGCCTATTCTGGCCTGGGTGGATATTCAGGATAACCATCGTGATGCACTGCATTTTCCCGTTACATGTCAACTAAATTACTATCACTATGCTGCATTTCGATTTCGCCCTAGGGCGCTGGAAAAATTGCGTGATGAGTTGGTTTTACTGCTGAATCAGAATGATGACGGTGTTTATTTTGACCAGGGTAATAATATCTAACCAATGCCGCTAATTAATATGAAAGATATGGTTAACCATGCCTATGAAAATAAATATGCAGTGGGTGCCTTTGACCTAGTTGGTCTGGAATTTCTTGAAGCCGTTATTAATGCAGCAGAACGTTGTCGCTCGCCAGTAATCCTGAGTGTCGCTGAGCCTCATTTCTCCCATTATAATGTTGAATTGATGATGCCGGCTATTGAAGCTGCGGCACAAAATGCCAGTGTCCCTGTTTCTATACAACTTGATCATGGTACTTCAGTCACGGCTGTCACTAATGCGATTAGACTGGGCTGTAATGGTATTATGCTCGATGCCTCAAATAGGGCATTGCACGATAACATTGATGCTACCAAAGAAGCGGTGAAGGTCGCACATGCCTGCGGCGTCCCTGTTGTTGGTGAGGTGGGTCATGTCGGTAAACACTTTATTAATGGTGAGGGCGATGAAGAATCGAGTTTCACAACTCCGGTTGAGGCAAAAGGATTTGTCGAGCATACGGGTATCGATTTTTTATCCGTATCAATAGGAACTACGCAGGGTGCGGAAAAGGGTCGGATTAAAGTCGATTTCCAACGGCTTAAACATATCAACAATGAAGTTGCTATACCGTTAGTAATTCACGGAGGTAGCTCACTCTCTGAAGATCAAATCCGTCGTATGACCCTGTTGGGAGTCGCCAAGATAAACTATTTTACGGTTATGTCGGCCCTTGCTACCCAGAGCCTGCGCGATGTTGTTAGCCGAAAAAATCATAATTATTTTGAATATATTCATAGTACAAAAGATGTTGTTAGTGATGAAGTTGAACGTTGTCTTCGTTTGTTAGGGAGTGCGGGGCGAGCTGCAGAAGTAGTTGAGCAATGTTTACCATGGTCGTCAGTGCACCATATCATGTTGATACAATGTAAAAATACCAGGGCGGATGTCGAGGTGGTGTTAGCTGCAGGGCGTGAGGCATTGAAGCCGTTGCCTGGAGTCAGGCGAGTTTATCTGGCAAGGGCGGTCGATACAGGAAATCAATATCAATATGCCCTGAATGTTAATCTGGTCAATGCACCTGCACTGAAACAGTTAAAACTACATGAAGTTTACACGGGCATTCATGAGCAGCTCGGGCGATTAAGTCTGGTTGCCCCTATAGATATAGACTATGAAAGTTATTAGTCAAAGGTGCTCAGGTATAGTGCAAGTTTGCCTGTAGGGTTCTTGATTGTGGCCTTTGATGAGGGGCTGGCTCTGCAGTTGCGCGAGTTATTTTCAAATTAAACCGAAGTCGATTAGAAAAAAATGTTTGGTGGTCTGGCTTTTATGCTTGCTGGACACATGTGGTGTGGTGTCCTCGGTGGGGATTTGATCGCTCGGGTTGGTGGTGAGCAATATGATGAGGTTTTAAGGTACACACTGGCACGACCGATGGATTTTACTGGAAAACCTCTGAGAGGTTTTGCCTGTGTTGGAAGCGAGGGCATTGAGGCAGATGAAGCACTAAAGCACTAAAGCAATGGGTGATTCTATGTGAGAATTTTGTCAGGAGTCTTCCCCCGAAATAAGGGCGTTCCAATCAGATTTTTTCGGGCCAGGGCAGCGACGATGCCCCTTAGGCAGTTGAGCCTATTCCATGCTGTCGAGGAAAAGGGCTGGATTAACACGGGCATCATTGAGGCTGACGCCCCAGTGTAGATGAGCGCCAGTCACCCGGCCAGTCTGGCCTACAGCGCCTATCAGCTCACCGGTCTTTACCTGCTGTCCTTCTGTGACGGCAATTGAGCTCAAATGGCCATACATAGTGATTAGGCCCTGGCCATGATCAATAAAGACACTTTTGCCATTAAAAAAATAATCACCGGTATTGATGATAGTGCCTGTCGCTGGTGCGTAGATCGGTGTCCCTTCAGGTGCGGCGATATCCATACCGCTGTGAGGTTTGCGTGGTTGATCATTAAAGATACGACGCGAGCCAAATGAATCACTACGTATTCCTGCAACCGGCTGTTGCAGGAGTAGCTCGACAGGGTGCAGACCACTCCAGTGTGCCAGTGCCTGTTGGATTCGTTTTTTTTCCCTGAAAATGCGTTCCATGTCCTGTTTGTTGGGATTGACCTTGCGCTTGTTCTTAATAGTCAGGCGTTGAGTCCTGTAGTCCTTGTTTTTGACCACGAAACGTAGCAACTGTTTATCACTGCCCTGGGTGATCTCCAGTTGATGTTGGCCGGGTGAGGCAGATAGGGGTATGCCTATCACAGCGAAGTATTGATTCGCTTTTTTTATTACCATAACGGGGTGACTATTATAACGGACAGCAGGGCTGACGGAGTCACCTTTGTTTGATACCAGTAGTTCAGTAATGACAACCCCGCCAGGTACCGGGTTACTCTGGGGTAATGTCATCGACCAGCAACTAGACAGGGCAGTGGTCAGGAAAATACATCCGAAAAAAATTGAATTGCTTTTTTTTTGTCTGAACATGGTTGTCTTATTTATTGAGAATCTCATCGACAGTACATCGCAGTCGTCCCTGTCCCAGGCGTGCCTGCAGTTGTTGGCCGACCACTGTGTCTTTATAAGTGCGGATAACGCTACCTTCTGGCGCCTGAACAATGGCATAACCGCGGTTCAGGGTCGCTAGCGGACTTACTGTATCAAGGGCATGGGCATTGTTCACGAGTCGCTGCTGAAAACGTTCCAGCTGGCGATTAATTTGGTTGCATAGGGTCTGGTGCGTATACCTGAACCGGTTCTCGAACTGGGTAATTAACTGCAAGGGTTGATGCCGGTTTATCTGGGTAATGTAATTATTCAGTTTTAGCTGTCTCTGGAGAAGTTGACTTTTTAGTGTGCGCTGCAGTCGTTGCTCCAGTTCATCCAAGCGCTGGTTTTGCTGTTGGAGGCTCTGTACAGGGTGTAACTGCTGTAGCCTTTTAATCAACCAGATTAACCGTTGGCGCAGTCTGTTTAAATGTTCATGCTGGAGATTTAGTAATCGGCGTTGGTATTGACGTAGGCCCTGTACCAGTTCAAGTTGATCCAGGCTGACCAGTTCTGCGGCACCGGAGGGTGTTGGTGCCCTGATGTCGGCGACATAATCAGCAATGGTGGTATCAATTTCGTGGCCAATTCCACTTATGACCGGCAGGGGGCAGTTATAGATAGCGCGGGCAACGCGTTCGTCATTGAATGACCACAGGTCTTCTAGCGAGCCGCCGCCACGGGCGATAATCAGGACGTCGCATTCACCATATAGCTCAAAGCGTTGACCGGCTGTGGTTATAGCTGCCACGATCTCGCTTGCCGCTGCTGCCCCCTGGACCGCCGTGGGGTAGATGATGACCGGAATGGCAGGGAAGCGACGTTGCAATATGCTGAGAATATCCCGGATTGCAGCGCCAGACGGTGACGTGACCACGCCTATACATTGTGGTAATGCCGGTAGGGGCTTTTTATGCAGGGGGTCGAACAGCCCCTCTTTATCAAGCCGGGTCTTTAGTTCCTCAAACGCACGTTGCAGTGCACCAGTGCCGATTTCTTCCATATGATCAGCGATGAGCTGGTAATCACCGCGAGCCTCATAGATGCTGATGCGGCCACGTATTAGGACATGACTGCCGCTCTCTGGGTTGAAGTTAATCCTGGTATTATTGCCCCGAAACATTGCGCAGCGTAACTGGGCCCGGTCATCTTTAAGGCTGAAATACCAGTGACCCGACGATGGTTTGGACAGGTTGGACAGCTCACCCTCGATCCATATGCGAGGAAACTGGCCTTCCAGTAAATCACGGGCCTCGGCGTTAAGTTGTGAAACTGTGAAGATATGGCGGTCATCCTGGCGGTGAGGGACAAGGCTGCCGTCCTGATTTAATTTACCGTACATTTTAATATGATAGCCTACCAGCGGTTAAGTGACTATGGCCCTGATCAGTCCTGGTTACCAGATAGTTGCAATTTATAAGGCTGAAGGATTACGTGGTTGGTGTTATTGCCAGCTGTAACCGGTTGCTGGCCCAGGATTATGGGGCATGCCTGGCTCGGGCAAGGAGGGTCAGTAGGTTTCCAGTGTCCATCCCAGTTAGCATGTCTGTTTGTATTGCCCCAGGCCTGAGGCTCGGGCTGTGATCAGTAACATATTAAAATATAATCGTTAAATCAATGAGATGGGTGTTTTTTCCTCAGTTCGGCCGGCGTTCCATATAAGATATTTCTATTGTCAATTTTGTTGAAAAAATATACAATGGCCGGTTATTTATTCAACTAAAAGTGGATGTAGATATGCGGATAGCCGAGGATGCTCTAACCTTCGATGATGTATTATTAATACCCGACCATTCCACGGTAATGCCCAAGGAAGTCGGTCTGACAACCCGGCTGACCCGTGAGATTAGCCTCAACATCCCATTATTATCAGCCGCAATGGATACTGTGACTGAATCACGCCTAGCTATCGCTCTGGCTCAGGAAGGTGGGCTTGGGATTATCCATAAAAACATGACCATTGAACAACAGTCCAATGAGGTCCGGGCGGTCAAGAAGTATGAGAGCGGCGTTATAAAGGAACCGATTACCGTTTCTCCAGATGTCAGTATCCGGGAAGTGATGGAGCTGACCCGTTATTACAATATTTCCGGCGTGCCAGTCGTTGATGGTGAGGCGCTGGTGGGTATTGTGACCAGTCGTGATCTACGCTTTGAATCCTACTTTGATAATCCAGTGTCCAGTATTATGACACCCAAGGATCGTCTGGTAACAGTAGAGGAAGGGGCTGAACGTGATGAGATCATTGCCCTGTTACATAAGCATCGCATTGAGAAGGTGCTGGTCGTCAATAAGGACTTCCAGTTACGCGGACTAATTACGGTGAAGGATATTCAGAAATCTTCAGATTTTCCCTCAGCCTGTAAAGATGAATTTGGTCGTTTGCGTGTCGGTGCTGCAGTGGGTACTGATACGCCAGAGCGAGTAGAGGCGCTGGTCGCTGCCGGGGTCGATGTAATTATCGTCGATACAGCCCATGGTCATTCACAAAAAGTACTTGAAAAGGTGGCCTGGACCAAAAAGCATTTTCCGGAAGTGCAACTTATCGGTGGCAATATCGCAACCAGTACTGCTGCTCTAGCCCTGGTTGATGCCGGTGCCGATGCAGTCAAGGTTGGAATTGGTCCTGGTTCCATTTGTACTACCCGAATTGTCAGTGGTGTTGGTGTGCCGCAGATTACAGCCATTGCCAATGTGGCAAAGGCCTTGAAAAAGAGTGATGTCCCTCTGATAGCCGATGGCGGTATTCGTTTTTCCGGTGATCTGGCCAAGGCTATTGTCGCTGGCGCGCACTGTATTATGGTTGGTAGCATGTTCGCGGGTACTGAAGAATCTCCCGGTGAGGTTGAACTCTTTCAGGGGCGTTCTTACAAGTCGTATCGTGGCATGGGTTCGCTAGGTGCCATGTCGGCGGCCCATGGGTCCAGTGATCGTTATTTCCAGGATGGTAGTGCCCAGGAGAAACTGGTACCTGAAGGAATTGAAGGCCGGGTGCCATACAAGGGTAGTATGGGGGCTATCGTGCATCAGCTGATGGGTGGTCTGCGTGCCAGTATGGGATATACCGGTTGCGCCAGTATTGATGAGATGCGCACTAAACCCCAGTTTGTAAGAGTGACCAATGCCGGGATGGCCGAGAGCCATGTGCATAATGTGGCTATAACCAAAGAGCCACCCAATTACCGTATAGATTAATAGCAAAGGGTGAGGAGTGAGGAGGCAGGAGTGAAAGTAAAATATACCAACTCGGCCTTTTTCCTTACTCCAAACCCTCAAAATTCTCACTAACTGTATAGTTTGGTTGTAACAAACCATTTTACTTACCTGCGAGATACATACAGGACATACCGTGACTGATATCAACATCCACTCTGATCGTATCTTAATCCTCGATTTCGGCTCTCAATATACCCAGCTCATTGCCCGGCGAGTACGTGAGGCCGGTGTCTACTGTGAATTACATCCCTGGGATATTGACCCAGAGGCGATCCGAGCGTTTGGTCCTCGGGGAATTATCCTTTCTGGTGGGCCAGAGAGCACTGTGGCTGAGAATGCACCTGTTGCACCGCCGTTATTATTTGAGCTGGGCGTGCCCGTGTTTGGCATTTGTTATGGCATGCAAACGATGACTGCACAGATGGGTGGTAAAGTAGAAAACGCCGATCATCATGAATATGGCTATGCTCAGGTACGTGCCCGTGGCCATACGGCATTACTCAAGGATATCGAAGACCATATTACCGAAGAAGGTTATGGCCTGCTCGATGTATGGATGAGTCATGGTGATCGAGTGGTTGATTTGCCGCCGGGTTTTAAATTAATGGCCTCGACTGACTCTGCCCCGATTGCCGGCATTGCCAATGAAGAAAAGCATTTTTACGGGGTGCAATTTCATCCAGAGGTGACTCATACCCAGCAGGGTCAACGTATCCTGGAGCGGTTTATCCATAGCATTTGTGGTTGTGGTGCTGACTGGACACCTGGCAATATTGTAGATGACGTGATTATCCAGGTGCGCGAGCAGGTGGGTAGTGATGAAGTTATCCTGGGGCTCTCTGGCGGGGTCGATTCTTCCGTTGTTGCGGCGTTATTGCACAAGGCCATTGGCAATCAACTAACCTGTGTCTTTGTTGATAATGGTCTGCTGCGCTATCAGGAAGGTGATCAGGTAATGGCTACCTTTGCCGAGCACATGGGCGTTAAGGTTATTCGGGTTGATGCCGAACAACGCTTTCTGGGTGCCCTGCAGGACGAGAATGATCCGGAGAAGAAACGTAAGATAATCGGTAACTTGTTTGTTGAGATCTTTGAAGAAGAGTCGCTTAAACGCTCTGATGCCAGATGGCTGGCGCAGGGAACAATATATCCAGATGTCATTGAGTCAGCTGGTTCCAGTACAGGTAAGGCCCATGTGATCAAGTCGCACCACAATGTGGGTGGGCTGCCTGAGCATATGAAGCTGCAATTACTCGAGCCCCTGCGTGAGCTGTTCAAGGATGAAGTACGGAAGCTGGGAGTGGAATTAGGTTTGCCCTTTGATATGGTCTATCGTCACCCGTTCCCGGGCCCAGGGCTGGGCGTGCGCATACTGGGCGAGGTCAGGAAAGAATATGCAGACGTCCTGCGGCTAGCTGATCATATTTTTATCGAAGAGTTGCGTCTGTATGATCTCTATGACAAGACTTCCCAGGCCTTTGCTGTGTTCCTGCCGGTGAAGTCAGTCGGTGTTACCGGTGATGGCCGGCGTTATGAGTGGGTCATCGCATTACGAGCGGTTGAGACGATTGACTTTATGACTGCACGTTGGGCTCATTTGCCCTATGATTTTCTTGACCATGTTTGTCGTCGTATCGTCAATGAAGTGGTTGGTGTATCTCGGGTAGTCTACGATATCACCGGTAAGCCGCCGGGCACGATCGAGTGGGAGTGACTGGCAACGGCAGGCATCAAGCATTCATCTATGTTAATTTGCATCTAAATATTATTCACCGAATAATTTTCGGTGCAAAGCAACAACCTGCTGTACATGTGCACCAAGGCATATGGGTAATTTGGTTATTTCAGATGGCGTTGTGGATACTGGCGACCATGGAGTATATGGATAATTTCAACCCTCTTGGCGGTCGCACGGTAAAATAGGGTATGGCTTTCAATGGGGGTGGCTTCTGGTATCTGGCAGGAGATCGGGTCACTCTGTTCTCATAAGTGGTTGCTGAGTCAACAACCAGAATTGTTTTTTAATGGTGGACAGGTAGCTTTCGGATTGTGACTATCTCTACGGTCGCAGGTCGTGTTGGTAATTTCTTTGAGGTCAATATTGGCGAATGGGGCAATGACGATCTGATG
>CAZYTT010000076.1:0-9757 GCA_964650235.1 uncultured Gammaproteobacteria bacterium
AACAACCCCTATAACGGCGGCACCCATCTACCCGATTTAACAGTCATTCGCCCTGTCTTTATTGACAATCAGCTAACTGCCTACGTAGCAGCCCGCGGTCACCATGCCGATATTGGTGGTATCACACCCGGATCTATGCCCGCTCATAGTACACGCATCAATGAGGAAGGGATCGTCATCGATAATAAAAAGATTATGGCGGCCGGTTTCTTTGCCGAACAGGAGATTCGAGACTGGCTTAACACCCCACCCTGGCCGGCCAGAAACATAGATCAAAATATTGCTGATTTTAAGGCACAATGTGCAGCCTGTGAACGTGGGGCGCAGGAATTTTCCAGCCTGTGCGAACATTATAGTCGTGGCACCGTCATTGCCTATATGTCACATATTCAGGACTATGCCGCTCAGGCCGTCAGACGACTTATTACTAATATTGAATCAGGACAGTTTAGTTACACCATGGACGATGGTAGTCGTATCCAGGTCGAAATTCGAATATCGCCCAACAATAGTGGGAAGATCTGTTTTGACTTCACCGGCAGTAGCCCTGCCCATCCAGGCAATCTGAATGCACCACGATCAGTATGTAAGGCAGCAGTACTATATGTCTTACGTTGTCTTATCGATGAAGATATTCCATTAAATGAAGGTTTTCTCCGCCCAGTTGAGATCATCATCCCGCCAGACTCTATACTTAGCCCGGAATACCCAGCCGCTGTCGTGGCAGGTAATGTAGAGACATCGCAGATCATCGTCGATACATTACTCGGCGCACTGAGCGCCCAGGCTGGATCACAGGGCACATGTAACAACTTCACCTTTGGCAATGAAGAATATCAATACTATGAAACCCTGTGTGGAGGTACCGGCGCCAGTAAGGACCATTCAGGTTGCGATGCGATACATTCACATATGACAAACTCCCGCCTGACTGATCCGGAGATCCTTGAACAACGCTTCCCGGTGTTGCTCGAAACCTTTCAGGTCCGGGAAAAATCGGGTGGTAATGGACACTACCGTGGTGGCAATGGCGTTACTCGCCGCATCCGGTTCATGCAGTCAATGACAGCCAGCATTATTTCAGGTCAACGGAGCATCCAGCCATTTGGGCTACTGGGCGGTGAGCCTGGTCAGTGCGGTAACAATTTCATCGAACAACGATCAGGTAAACGATTACAACTGGCCGGGAATGGTCAGGTCAACCTGGAGCCGGGCGATGTCTTTGTCATTGAGACACCGGGTGGTGGTGGCTTTGGGAAACCCGAGATTTAAAAATCAGTTTTTCCGTACTGATAGCTTCAGCCGTAAGCGAAGCTGCCTCAAAAGTGATTGATCCGCCGAATCAGGTAATAAAACTATTTTTTTAACGGAGTCTCTGGTGTTAAAGCGCAACACAATCAATAGTGGATGCACATAACAAAGCGGCAACAATGAAATGGCTGTTGCCTGACCATCCTGATCAAACAACCACCATTGACCAACACTATCCCAACGTATCGCTCCAATATGGCCAATATAGCGTTTCCAGTTAATATAACAACTCCAGCTTATCAAGATTATCAGCTCCATCTTAAACCACACCGGCAGTGTCAGTGAGACTGAATTATAAAGAGACCACAGTGACTAACCAGTAAAAAAAAGGCCGAAATAACGTGAGGGACGTAGATCAATCTGTAATACTGGTGCGGATTCTTGTAATGACATCGACCCATCCCTGGTCTTCCGGAGCCTCAGTCAGGAGCAAATAATTCAGTAACTTTTGATCCTGACAGTTAAGTATTTCGTTAAACACCCGCAACTCATCTTTACTCAACGCTGTTAAACAATTGCGCAGGAACGGTTGCAATAACTCATCCAGCTCTCTCATGCCCCGCCGGCAACGCCACCGGAGACGATTAAGTTCACGACTATCCAGCTCGTCACTGCATTCCATTATAAAAATTGCTTGAGCATCATCTGCCGAGTCTTACCAATGGCCTCGGTCGGGTTTAGTCCTTTGGGACAGACCTGAGCACAATTCATTATGGTATGACATCGATAGAGTTTATAGGCATCTTCCATCTGATCGAGTCGTTCTTCAGTAGCTTGGTCACGACTGTCAGCCAGAAAGCGGTAGGACTGTAATAATGCTGCCGGCCCCAGAAATTTATCAGGATTCCACCAGAAGGAGGGACAGGCCGTCGAACAGCAGGCACAGAGGACACATTCATATAGGCCATCAAGTTTATCTCGCTGTTCGGGTGTTTGCTTATATTCGATCTCGGGCTCCGGATCATTAACAATTAGATAGGGTTTGACCGCCCGGTATTGTTTATAAAATGGCTCCATATCTATAACTAGATCTCGAATGACTGGCATCCCTGGCAATGGTCTGACAACTACAGGCTGCTTTAGGCCTGCCAGTGGTGTAATGCAGGCCAGGCCATTCTGACCATTGACATTTAAACCATCCGAACCACAAACGCCCTCTCCGCAGGAATGACGAAAACTCAGTGATTCATCGATGGCCTTTATCTGCTTTAATGCATCCAGAACCATCATATCGGGATTTGTCTGATCCAGGACATAATCCTGCATCCGTGGTGATTCATCCTGTTCAGGATTATAGCGGTAGATCGAGAAACGTATGGTACTCATTACTTAAACCTTATCAATATACGCGGGGTTTAGGTGGAAAGGCCTCAACCGAACGAGGTTTCATTCTTACTGGCTTATAATCAAGTTGCCGCCCTTCTTTATAAAACAGGCTATGCTTCAACCAGTGCTCATCATCTCGTTCAGGAAAATCAACTCGAGAATGGGCTCCGCGACTCTCTTTACGCGCCAGGGCCGAAACCACAGTGGAGATACCAAGATCAACCAGATTCTCCAGCTCCATCGCCTCTATACGAGCGGTATTAAAAATCTTGCTGTGATCCTTTAAACAGACATCGTCAAGACGCTGTTCAATCTCCAACATTTTTTCCACCCCCTTGTGCATAACATCTTCAGTACGAAATACACTGGCATACTTTTCCATTGTCTCCTGCACTTCAGACCGAAGCTGATCAACTGACTCATTCCCGTCCGTTCGATCCCAACGTGCCAGGTGAGCCATAGCCTGATCTACACTCTCGGCATTCAGGGGGCGATGAGTTCGGGATTCCTGTAAGTAATCTATAATGTGATTACCAGCAGCTCGACCAAAAACCACTATATCCAGCAGGGAGTTCCCCCCCAGGCGATTCGCACCATGCACTGAGACACAGGCACATTCTCCCACGGCATAGAGCCCCGGAATTGGCTCTTCGGCACCCTGTTGAACCGGGACAACGACCTGACCATGACGATTGGTTGGTATCCCACCCATCGTATAATGCGCTGTTGGGGCGACAGGAATTGCCTGTTTAACCGGGTCAATATGTAAAAATGTCTGCACCATGGTTCGAATGCCCGGCAGCCGTTTTTTCACCACATCGCTATCCAGGTGATCCAGTTTCAATAAGGCATAATCGCCATTTGGCCCACAGCCACGTCCTTCACGCACCTCAGTCGCTATTGCCCGACTAACGACATCACGACTGGCCAGGTCTCTTGCATGAGGGGCATAACGCTCCATAAAACGTTCACCATCCTTGTTTACCAGATAGCCACCCTCACCACGAGCACCCTCGGTAATCAACATGCCCTTACCGGCAATACCCGTTGGATGAAATTGAAAAAATTCCATATCCTGAACTGGAATACCCGCCCTCAATGCCATGGCAATGCCATCGCCGGTATTGATATGGGCATTGGTATTGGTACGAAACAACTGCCCTACGCCACCCGTCGCCACCAGAGTCGTCTTTGCCTCGATAATCAGTGGCTCGCCAGTTTCAATGCACAGAACCAGCGCCCCGAGGATATAACCATCATTATCCTTAAGCAGATCAATGGCAAAATACTCATCAAAGAAATGGGTCTTGGCACGAATATTCTGTTGATAGAGCGAATGTAAAATGGCATGCCCGGTACGGTCCGCAGCGGCACAGGTACGTGACGCCTGATCACCACCAAAATTCTGGCTCTGGCCACCAAATGGTCGTTGATAGATGCTGCCATCATCCAGTCGAGAAAATGGCACGCCGAAGTGTTCCAGTTCAACGACAAGGCGAGAGGCCGCACGACACATATATTCAATAGCATCCTGATCACCGAGATAGTCACTTCCCTTTACGGTGTCATACATATGCCAATGCCAGTTATCCGGTACCACATTCGCTAATGCCGCATTGATCCCCCCCTGCGCCGCCACTGTATGCGAACGCGTGGGAAATACCTTGGATACGACAGCGACATGGGCATCAGCCTGGGCCAGTTGCAGGGCCGCACGAAGCCCACCACCGCCAGCACCAATAACCAGCGTATCAAACCGGCGTCGTTCAACTGCGGACCTAATCTGATTCATATCATCACCACAAATAAAATACTCATTATCCAAAGACCGCAGGCTATTAAAACCAGCCCCGTCAGCGTTAGTTTTAACAATCGCAGGCCAGGATTATGCACATAATCAATAATGACATCCCGAACTCCCACCCAGGCATGGATTAACAGGCTGAAAAAGAATAACAGGAGGCTTAAAGACACCAAGCGGCAGGCGACAAAGTCATGCCATGCCTGATAGCTATCAGGGGCAACATAGACCAGATAGGCTGGGAATAGTAACAGAAACAACCCCATATACACGGCACTGACACGTTGCAGCAACCACGCCCGGGTCCCGTCCATTCGCCGACTCATGAAAACACCATGGCAACAATCAGCACGGCCATGATTCCGGCAATTATTACTAGCCAAGCACTGGTCCGGCTGGTACTGACTGACACACCAATGTCAATGTCAATTAATAAATAGCGAATCCCCGCCAGCAGGTGATGGCATAAAAACCAGAAAATCAAAATTAGCAGTGATAACGGCAGAGGCTGACGCAAGAATTCTAGTGTCTTTAAATAACCCTGTTCATTCTGTAATGACAGACCGAAGAAGTAAATAACAAATGGTAAAAGAAAAAACAGGAAAATACCTGTTGCCCGGTGTGCTAACGACACCACTGCAGTTACCGGCAAATGAATCTGGAAGAGGTTTAGAAAAACAGGCCGCTTACTATTTTTTGTCATGATTGACCCTGGGTGTTGATGCTTGAAACAAATTAATCTGACCTAACCCCATAATTGTTACCCTAACGATAGTCCCAACAGCTATAAAGTCAATAGTGGCACCGATACCGGATCAGTATACAATGACAGCCACACAAACCTGACAAAACACGATCCAGGTCAATATAGAGTTTCATCGGCGAAACTTTTCTATATTTGAATCTTACTAACTATGATCATTACTTTAGTCATTAATTAGGCTGATCATGTCTATAATCAGCAAAAAGATAACATAGCCATTTGTTAAATGCTGCAACGATATCTGATTACTACTGGCGGAGAAATATCTTATGAATACTGACTGGCAAGAATTATTAAATGAAGAAGGTGCCAATTTTGCTGATGATATCATCACTGACTTTGGTAACCCGGAACGAGAACGACAGGCGACTGTTAGCGGTACCGTCATTACCGCCCTGTCACACCTTGGCGTAATTAAGGTAACGGGGACAGATGCGGCCACCTTCCTCCAGGGGCAGTTAACAAACGACATCAAGCAGCTTAGCGAAGAAAGTTTTCAGTACAGTGGCTACTGCAACCCTCAGGGTCGATTACTGGCTATTTTCCAGATCTTTCAATTGAACGGAGATCATTACCTCCTCCTGCCCCGCAGTCTGGTCGATGAGACGCTGGAACGACTCAAAAAATATACCTTGATGTCAAAGGTGACCCTTAAGGATAGCAGTGATGAATGGGCCATAATGGGTCTGTTCGGCAAACAAGCCGAAGAATGCCTCCATGCCATTATTAATACAGATTTACCGACAACGCCCTACGCAGCGATAACCTGGAATGACGTGAAAATTATTCACACCACCGGACCCGGTTATCGATTTATGATTTTTGGCCAGTTTTCAGCCTGCAAACCCCTATGGACTCAACTCAGGGGGGTTGCCGCGGCAGTAGGCGCCTATAACTGGGGCTGGCACGATATTCAGGCGGGTATACCGACGGTCTATCCAGAGACTAGTGCCAGCTTCATACCCCAGATGGTAAATCTTGATTGTTTTAATGGTATCAATTTCAAAAAAGGCTGCTATACCGGCCAAGAGGTCATCGCTCGGCTTCATTATCGGGGAAAACTAAAACGACGTATGTATCTGGCTCACATCCCTGATCTTGCGAATGATCAGATGCCTCAACCCGGTGATATCCTCTATCATGATGAAGCAGACACCGAGGGCAAGGCCATTGGTCAGGTTGTCCGCTGCCAACCATCACCGGACGGTGGCTATTCGATACTTGCCGTGATTGTCATCGAATTAGCTGACAAAGGCCTCAAAAATGGCCAACTTCACTGGCAATCGGCGACTGGACCAACATTAATGGGACAACCATTACCCTATCAGTTCATTAACCCTGATGAATAACCATAACTATTTAAAGATTTTCTTCTAATTAACGATCTATACGTAAATAACACCTATAGACAATAAATCTGCGAGTTAATATATGGCATCGCCAGTAATAGAAAAGTTCTGGAACGACCTGATTAGCGATATCAAAAGTAATAAAATTACGCTGCCAGCTCTTCCCGAGGTAGTGTTAAAGACGCGTAAATTACTCGATGATAATAAGGCTAGCGCCTCCCAGATTGCCCGTGCTATCAGCATGGATGCAACAATAACAACACGCATGTTACGACTGGTAAATAGCCCGTTATATCGCAGTGATCGAAAGATTGAAGATGTTAAAATCGCGATTACGCGACTTGGGCATAATAATGTACGCAGTGTCATCACCACCCTGGCGATGGAACAGCTGTACAACACCGCCTTTTCCAAACCGATACAAAAGATATTACGTGAGACCTGGGAGCACAGTGCGCATGTTGCCGCACTATCTTACCTGATAGCCCGCGACTATACCTCGCTCCATCATCCATTAGACCCGGATGAAGCAATGTTAGCGGGGCTCATTCATGACATCGGCAAGTTACCGATTCTGGAATATATCGAGGTCGTACCGGACCTGATGATCAATGAAACAGCGATGCGTAAGGTCATTGATATTCTACACACACGCATTGGTCGCATCGTCCTTAAAACCTGGAATTTTTCCGATGATTTAATCGAGGTGGCGACAGAACATGAAAATCTGATGCGTGACCCTGGTCTGACGCCCGATTACACCGATATCGTTATAGTCGCCAACCTGCTCACCCATATTGGCAGTAAACACCCACACACACTCTTGGACTGGTCTCAGATACCAGCCTTTAATCGCCTTGGGCTGACACCCGAAGAAACGATTGAGGTAATAAAGGGCGCCGCCGATGAAATCCGTGAAATCAGAGAGTTCTTCTCCAGCCCGAACTAGAATACCTCTGTTAACACATGTCCCCAGGCAAAAGGCCCGTTTTATTCAACCTCAACCACTGTGTTCTTACTACCACCCTCCGGACGCATATGGGGAAAAAGCAGAACATCTCGAATCGATGGCGAATCAGTCAACAACATAACTAACCGATCGATACCAATGCCTTCACCGGCCGTCGGCGGCATTCCATGCTCCAGGGCCCGAATATAATCGGCATCAAAGTGCATAGCCTCATTATCACCAGCATCTTTCGCCTCAACCTGTTGCCGAAAACGATCCGCCTGGTCTTCAGCATCATTGAGCTCGGTAAAGCCATTAGCAATCTCTCGACCACCGACAAAAAACTCAAAACGATCCGTAAACGAAGGATCATCATCATTGCGACGCGCCAGGGGTGAGACCTCAGTGGGATAGGCCGTAATAAAGGTAGGGTTAAGTAACCGATGCTCAACAGTCTTCTCAAAAACATCGGTAAGAATCTTACCGGGACCATAGCTGGCCTCTAGCGGGATATCCAACCGGCCAGCCAGTGCCCGCAGATTATCAATTTCATCAAGGTCTACAGGGTTAATATCATCGTTAAAATCCAGTACCGCCTGCTTCATGGTCAAACGGGCAAAGGGTGTACCAAAGTCATAGGTCTCGCCCTGGTAATCAATAGCCGTCTTGCCGAGCACTGTGGTGGTTAGACCACGCAGCATGTCTTCAGTCAGGTCCATCAAATCATGATAATCCGCATAGGCCTGGTAAAATTCAAGCATTGTAAATTCGGGATTATGGCGGGTAGACAGACCCTCGTTGCGAAAATTTCGATTAATCTCGAAGACACGCTCAAAGCCGCCTACCACGAGACGTTTCAGATACAGTTCCGGGGCAATACGCAGATAGAGCCCCATATCCAGGGCATTATGAAAGGTCTCAAAGGGTCTTGCTGTTGCGCCACCCGGAATAGCCTGCATCATCGGGGTCTCGACCTCCAGAAACTGACGCTGATTCAGGTATCGCCTGATGTAGTTAATCACCGCGGTACGAACCTGGAAGGTATTACGGGTAACTTCACTCATGATCAGATCGAGATAGCGCTGACGATAGCGAATTTCCTGATCACTGATACCATGATATTTTTCAGGCAACGGCCTTAATGACTTGGTCAGCAGCCGAATGGACTCTGCCCGGACAGATAATTCACCGGTCCTGGTCTTAAACAACATGCCCTCCACACCCAGAATGTCACCAATATCCCATTTTTTAAATTCGGCATAAAACTCAACCGAGATAACATCCCGTTGAATATAGACCTGCATCTTGCCCGACATATCCTGAAGATGGGCAAAACTGGCTTTCCCCATGACCCGTCGGGTCATCATCCGTCCAGCTAGCTTGACCCTGATCGGATCGGCCTCTAAAGCGTCATTTTCCCGGTCGCTATATTCGGCATGGAGTTCAGCAGCCATCACATTACGGCGAAAATCACATGGAAAGGGATTGCCCTGTTCACGCATGGCCTGTAATTTTTCCCGTCGCTGGGCTATCTGTTCATTTTCATTTAATTCAGTCATGCAAGTCTCTACTCATCTTATCTTCGGTATTACTTCAAACGGCTAAATTCCGCTCTTAAGGCTGGCCTCAATAAACGCGTCAAGGTCACCATCCAATACGGCCTGGGTATTACCGGTTTCCACGCCCGTACGTAAGTCCTTAATCCGCGATTGATCCAGGACGTATGATCTGATCTGACTGCCCCAACCAATATCTGACTTGGTATCTTCAAGATTTTTCTGTTCAGCATTACGCTTCTGTATTTCCATCTCATACAATTTGGCCTTCAGCTGCTTCATAGCTGTGGCCTTGTTTTTGTGTTGCGAACGATCATTTTGACACTGCACGACTATCCCACTGGGACCGTGAGTAATACGAACAGCTGATTCGGTCCTGTTTACATGCTGGCCACCGGCACCACTGGCGCGATACACATCGATGCGCAGGTCGGCCGGGTTAATCTCGATCTCAAAATCATCATCAATCTCAGGCGAGACAAATACCGATGCAAAAGAGGTATGGCGTCTACTCCCTGAATCAAAAGGTGACTTTCTAACCAGCCGGTGTACCCCTGTCTCAGTACGTAACCAGCCAAAGGCATATTCACCCGCAACTCGTATCGTCGCACTCTTGATGCCGGCTACCTCACCACCTGACACCTCCATTAATTCAGTATCAAAGCCACGGCGCTCGGCCCAACGCAGAAACATGCGCAGTAA
>CAZYTT010000077.1:0-9732 GCA_964650235.1 uncultured Gammaproteobacteria bacterium
CAGCCACGCAGAGGGCATTGGCTATCGCTCTGAATCTGCTTTTTCCCGCGCCTTTACAAAAATGTTTGAGATCAGCCCAGGCAAGGTGTGTAAAATTTAGACCAACAGACTTGCTGACAAAGACCAACGCTATACCTTATATTACAGCTGATATGCATGTACACATTCTCCAACATACCCCCTTTGAAGGACCCGCCAGTATTACCAACTGGTGTGGTAACCGGGATCTTTCCTATAGCAGGTCCCAGCTTTCCCAGGGTGATGAGCTTCCGGACCCGGATCAAATAGATTTATTAATCGTGCTCGGTGGGCCTATGGGGGTTCATGACCAGGATGACTACCCGTGGTTAATAGACGAACTCGATTTTATTCGTAGCTGTATTGATAACAGCAAACCGATGCTGGGTATCTGCCTGGGTGCCCAGCTAATTGCCCACAGCCTTGGCGCTGATGTCAGTCGCAATGATCAGACTGAAATCGGTTGGTTTCCTGTCTCGTTACATAAGGCGATTAGCGATCACCCTTTGGCGCAGGTTTTTGCGCCCACTTTCGATGCCTTTCACTGGCATAGCGATACCTTTGCTATTCCTGGCAAGGCCATTCCTGTTGCCAGTAGTGAGGCCTGTAGTAATCAGGGCTTTATATATCGCGATCGAATTATTGGGCTCCAGTTTCACCTGGAGACTAACTTTAGTGCCGCGCAGTTAATCATCAATAATTGTAGAAGTGAACTTGTGCCAGGACCTTTTATACAGACTGAAGAAAAAATGCAGTCCCGTCCCGAACGATTTGAACATGCTCAACGCCGGATGTTTAAGGTATTAGATTATCTGCTGGGCCAATGTGTCTGATGACAAGTACGCCTGACGACAAACTATTAACCAGCTTTAATTGCATCACCAGCCCCGCCAGCAAAATTTTAATCTTAGGCTCCATGCCCAGTCGGGTCTCGCTACATAACGCGGAGTATTACGCCCACCCTCGCAATAGTTTCTGGTACATCATGGGACAGTTGTTTGCTGCTGGTCGTGATATCCCATATCAACAACGCCTGGCCATCCTTAAAAAAAATAGGATTGCGTTATGGGATGTTGTGCATCAGTGTCATCGCAAGGGAAGTCTGGACGCCGATATCAATGAACAAAGTGTAATTGCTAATGATATTGCAACGTTATTGAATCACTCGCCAGATATCCATCATATCTTTTTTAATGGCAGGAAGGCCGCCGCCCTGTTTAGAAAATTTTCTCAACAACAGTTATCAATGCCGATCAAATGCACAACCCTGCCCTCAACCAGTCCAGCACATGCCAGTATGACCGCCGAAAAGAAATTGCAGATCTGGTCCTGTATTACTGAGTATTTGAACAATTAACAGGATTTTTGATAGCAAACAGGATAAAAAAACGGGGCAGTCCCAAGCGAGCTACCCCGTTAAAATGGCAGGACTAAGACTAGCCCTTACGTTTATTTTCCATGAGTTCATGTACTAACGGAGTCAGCATGATTTCCATTGCCAGACCCATCTTGCCACCGGGTAACACAATAGTATTCGGACGTGACATCCAGGAATCTTTTAACATGGCCAAGTAATTTGTCAGGTCATGTTTTTCAGGTTGGCGGAAACGAATAATAATAAAGCTTTCGTCAGGTGTTGGAATATCACGGGCAATAAATGGATTAGAGGTATCAACTACCGGCACGCGCTGAAAGTTGATATCAGTGCGTGAAAACTGCGGTGTAATTGTGTTCACATAATCCGGCATACGACGTAAGATTGTATTTGTTACTGCCTCAGCAGAATAACCTCGTTGAGCCGTATCGCGATGGATCTTCTGAATCCACTCCAGGTTTACAATCGGTACAACACCTACCAACAGATCAACCCAGCGAGCAATATCAACATCATCATTGACGACACCACCATGGAGTCCTTCATAGAACAACAGGTCAGAACTTTCATCTATAGCCTCCCAGGGTGTAAAAGTACCCGGGTCCTGCTTATAAGGTGCTGCCTCGTCTTCATCATGGAGGTATTTACGAACCTGGCCTGTTCCTGTCTCACTATAATCACGAAACAGTGATTCAAGTTTGTCAAACAGGTTAGCCTCGGGACCAAAATGACTCAATGTCGAGCCCTCGGCTTCAGCCTTGTTGACAACTTCTTTCATCTCAAGACGGTCATAACGATGAAATGCATCACCTTCAACTATGGCCGCTTCCATACCTTCACGACGAAACATATGCTCAAACGCATTTTTTACGGTTGTAGTACCAGCACCAGATGAGCCAGTCACGGCTACGATTGGATGTTTTGCCGACATGTGTTTCTCTCCTTACATAACATTTATATAGATTCTTAAACCGTCAATGGCGATAACGGGTTCCATTCAGACCCAGATTGTACTCACCCTTTCAGCAACACAATCTAGCCAGTCTGATAATTCTGTATCTAATCGTTTAAAAAACTACAGACAGTATTCCCATCCAGACTGCCTGAACACGTTTATACGAAAAGGAATTATTATACTCGATTCTTAATGTTACGCCATGTACTAATAAAAGTGCTTGTTTTTCAACACAATGGATGCCATTATTTAATATCTGATTTAGCACGCACCTATCGGCAACTCTATGAAATACGAAGGATTTTCACACATTATTGCCCTGGCTTTAATTTTTGTCATGAGCCTGTCAGTGGCTGGTTGCTGGACAATGGTCAAAGATGACCACCCACTCGCACTGAAAAACCCCTCATCTTCCCACGCCGAGGTCTATTTTATCCGCGCACGTACCGAACGCTTCATGGGTATGGCCGACAATCGTGTCACTGTGCTTGTCAACCAGCTTCCCCTGATCGAATTAGTCAAAGGTGAATATACCCTGGTCAATCTGGCACCCGGATTTGCGGCTATTACTGTAGCAAATCAGACCACCTATGGCCCTGCCCACAAGATAAAAACCAACAAACGATCACGTGGATACACTTTTAAGGCCGGTAATACCTATTACATCCTGATTGACCCGGTAGATGGTGAATTTCGTGGTATACATTTTATCCCACGATCGATCGATATCGCCGAAGCCAGTCGTCTCAGCAAAAATATTCGTGCTATAGGCCTGGCACGTAATCAGTCAATTACGTCCTCAACAGCTAACTAACGATAAAATTCCTGCATTAAACGCCACTATCGAGCTATGGTTGAGCACCTATTATCGTTAAGGTAGTTGTATTATCTAATCGTAGCTATAATGGCAAGACTACTTATCTTCATTCGATAATATACTTGTTAGTCCTTCACTATTACTCAATAATTCTCAAATGACTCAGGCGAATATAAATATCCATAAAGATACCTCGACGATGTTTCAGGCCGTTGCAACCCGCTGGGCAACAATAGCTACTGATGCCATAGCAGAACATGGTAGTTTTCATGTTGCACTGGCTGGCGGTTCTACACCCCAGGCGTTGTACCATTTATTAGCGACTCGAGAAATTGCGGAAAACCTGCCCTGGGATAAGACTCATATCTATTTTGGTGATGAACGTTGTGTTCAACCTGACCATAGTGATAGTAATTTCCGTATGGCCAGTGAGACATTGCTCAATCATGTACCTGTACCTGACAGCAACATCCACCGTATACCTGCGGAACTTGCCGATCATGACCAGGTAGCCCGGGACTATGAGCTCGAACTGCAACAAGCCCTACCCAAAGATGCTGGTGCCATGCGTTTCGACCTAGTGTTATTAGGTCTCGGCCCCGATGGTCATACGGCTTCCTTATTTCCTGATACGCCGATATTGTCACTACAATCCCGATCTGTTGATGCCGTTTATATTGAGAAATTTTCGAGCTGGCGAATAAGTATTACTTACCCGGTGATTGAACAGGCACATCATACCCTCCTGCTGGTTGCAGGTTCAGCAAAGGCTGAAATTGTAAATGATGTGTTAAATCAGTCGTCAAATGATTATCCTGTTGTCAGGATAGCGCCGTACTGTGAGTGGCATATGGATAATGCTGCAGCAGCGCTGATCCCCAATGAATTGCTTTCAAATATAAGGACCCATGATGAGCAAGATACTGGCTGCTGATATCGGTGGCACTAAAACACTATTACAAATTACCCATTTTAATAAAGGGGATTTTGATATTTTAGCTGAACAGCGCTATGACAGTTCAGCCTATCAGACCTTTGATCAAATGTTATATGAATTTATCGGCAATTCTGAACATACTGATATTGCCAGTGCCTGCCTTGCGGTAGCTGGTCCGATCACCACTAATGGCAAGACAGCCTATGTAACAAATCTTCCATGGCAAATAGAGCAGAAAAAAATACAGAAACAGTTTTCCATTATTAAAGTCTCTCTTATTAATGATTTTCATGCTGTTGCATTAGGTATTGACACCCTCCATACCAATGAAATTATTTCGCTGCAAAAGGGTCAACTACAACAACGGGGCAATCAATTAATTGTTGGTGCAGGTACGGGTCTGGGCGTCGCTCAACGTTTCTGGAAGACCCATGGTTATCAGATTCAGTCTACTGAATCTGGACATGCTGGTTTTGCCCCTGCCAATGAAACCCAACAGGCGTTGTTGGAATTTCTGGCTAAAGATACCAGTACGGTTTCACGTGAACATATTTTGTCTGGCCAGGGACTGATCAGAATATATCGTTTTATCTGTCAACATCATGGTCATATGTGTCAGACCCTGGTAGATGCCGGTCAGTTAAGTCAGGTTGCCAATGATCCTGACAACGAAGACTATAAAACGAGTAATGAGGTTTTTGATCTTTTTTTTGAGGTCTATGGATCTGAGGTGGGCAACCTGGCACTGACAACATTACCCTTCGGAGGTATCTATATTGCCGGCGGTATTGCTGCTAAAAATATTGAGGCCCTGCAACGATCAAAATTTATCGAGGCCTTTGGCCAAAAAAGCAAAATGGCCAAATTACTTGAGCTGATACCGATCCATGTAATTACTAATGAGCAGGTTGGACTGAACGGTGCACGGTTACTGGCCAGTCAGCATATTAAATAACTGACCAGCAACACCAGTAATTCTATATATCCAGATTACCTACCGAAAGGGCATTGGCCTCAATAAAGTCACGCCGCGGTTCAACATGATCACCCATTAAGGTGGTAAAAATTTCATCTGTCGCAACGGCGTCCTCAATCTTCACCTGAAGCAGGCGACGGGCATTCACATCCAGTGTCGTTTCCCATAATTGTTCAGGATTCATTTCACCCAGACCTTTGTAGCGCTGGATCTGTAATCCACGCTTGGCTTCGTTATTGAGCCACTCATAGGCCTGTTTGAAACTATCGATCTCCTGTTTACGTTCGCCCCGTTGAACAAAGGCACCGGAACCTAACAGACCTGTCAATTGCTGTCCCAGGGTAACCATATTGTGATATTCAGTCAGAGCGAAGAAGTCCTGAGTCAATACGCGGGTATTATCCAGGCCATGGACAGACTCTTTTATCCGGGCTCGCCACAGTAACTCGTCAATTTCCTGACCCACATCAATAGTAAACAGGACATTCCCAGTATCATCGGCATTCAGTCGATCCTGTAATTCAGCAAACCATTTTCTCACACTGCCAATATCGCGCAGGTCGTTACCCGTCAGTTCGGTCATATAGACCATCTTCTCCAGTAACAGGGGATTTATCCGCGTTGAGAGACGCTGGATACTGGCCATGACCTGCATGTAATTTTTCATCAGCGCCTCAAGGGCCTGACCACTAATCGGAGGGGCGTCACGATTAACCTGGAGCTTTGTATTTTCTACCGCAATCTGTATTAGATATTGTGTCAGGGCCTGATCATCTTTTACATAATGTTCCTGTTTTCCCTTTTTAACCTTGTACAGTGGTGGTTGAGCAATATAGATATGTCCACGTTCGATCAATTCTGGCATCTGACGATAAAAGAAGGTCAATAACAGGGTACGGATATGCGAGCCATCGACATCGGCATCAGTCATGATAATAATGCGGTGATAACGTAATTTTTCCGGGTTATAGTCTTCCTTTCCTATGCCACAACCCAGGGCCGTTATCAGTGTCCCGACCTCTGCTGATCCGAGTACTTTATCAAACCGGGCCTTCTCAACATTGAGGATCTTACCCTTGAGTGGAAGGATAGCCTGAAAACGTCTATCTCTACCCTGTTTGGCTGAACCACCGGCTGAATCACCCTCCACAAGAAAAAGTTCTGACTGTGCCGGATCTTTTTCCTGACAATCGGCCAGTTTTCCGGGTAATCCTGTTACATCCAGCACACCCTTGCGCCGAGTCATCTCGCGAGCCTTGCGTGCAGCCTCTCGGGCCCGTGCTGCATCAACGATCTTGGCCGTGATTGATTTAGCCGATGCAGGATTTTCCATAAGAAAATCAAATAGTTGTGAAGACACTGTTGATTCTACCAAGGGTCTGACCTCAGATGAAACCAGCTTATCCTTGGTCTGGGAAGAGAATTTGGGATCAGGTACTTTAACTGAGATAACCGCAGTCAAGCCTTCGCGGGCATCATCTCCGGTAGTGGCAACCTTTGCTGCCTTGGCGACACTACCCTTTTCAATATATTGATTCATAGTCCGGGTTAAGGCCCCACGAAAACCGGCCAGGTGAGTACCACCATCACGTTGGGGAATATTATTGGTAAAGCAGAAGATCTTTTCCTGATAAGAATCGTTCCACTGCAGCGCTACTTCAATCCCGACACTATCTTTTTCGATATTAAAGTGAATCACCTGCTCGTGAAGCGGGGTTTTATTTCGATTCAAGTGCTCTACAAAGGCCCTGATTCCACCTTCATACTGAAACACATCTTCCTTGTCAGTACGTTCATCCAGTAACCGGATACAGACGCCATTATTCAAGAAAGACAGTTCGCGTAGTCTTGCTGCCAATATTTCGTAATGAAACTCCGTTTGAGTAAATATCTCTCTACTTGGCATAAAATGTATCTCTGTTCCGGTGATCTCCGTCTCGCCTATAACTGCTAACGGGGCCTGTGGTTCACCCAGTCGATAATCTTGGTGGTGAATCTTATGATTACGACGAATGGTCAGACTTAAGGTTTCAGATAAGGCATTTACAACAGAGACACCTACGCCATGGAGTCCACCGGAGACCTTATAGGAATTATCATCAAATTTACCACCGGCATGAAGTATCGTCATAATGACTTCTGCGGCAGAACGACCCTCTTCTGAGTGAATATCTACAGGTATACCACGACCATTGTCTGCGACATTAATACTCCCATCACTTTTTATCGTTACCGTTATCTCCGTACAATATCCGGCCAGGGCCTCATCAATTGAATTGTCGACTACCTCGAATACCATATGATGAAGACCAGTCCCATCATCGGTATCACCAATATACATTCCAGGTCTTTTTCTAACGGCATCCAGGCCACGTAATACCTTGATATGTGATGAATCGTACTTCTGATTTTCGCTCATTATCGTATCCAGAATAAAAAAAGTATTATAGCACTTCTTTAATCAGCCCACGTTCCACGTGAAACTTTTTTGCTGTGCCTTTACAATGGCCACTGAGTTGATCGCTATCAGTGGCAGTGAATATCAGCTGTGCATTTAAACCTTCTAATAATTGTATAACCCGATTAATATGCTCATCATCCAGTTCAGCCTTTAAATCATCGATTAAAATCACACTGGCTTTTTCACTATATTTGCTATGTAACTGAGCCTGCGCAAGCAACATAGCAATCACTAATAACTTCTGTTGTCCGCGTGACAGGTTTTCATGCGCACTGACACTACCGGCCTTTACCTGTAAATCTGCCCGGTGGGGACCAACATGGGTAAACCCCCTCCTCATGTCTACTTCAAATGACTCAGCCAACACCGTCAGCAGATCCCGGGTAGTTTCCCAACCGGGTCTATATTTAATAGTTATATCATCCCTGTCACGTAATAATTGTTGTATCTGGTTATTAAATAATGGGATGAAGGCATCACAATAGTTCTGGCGATAGCCATTAATCGTCTGTGCGCACTCTTTTAACTCCCTGTCCCAGGGGACAACTGCTTTCCTGGCATGTCCTGCCTGTAACACCAAATTTCGTTGCTTCAATACCCGCATATAGCGTCGCCAGACATTGATAAAATCCGGTTCCACGTGAAACACACCCCAATCCAGAAATTTGCGCCTTAATTTAGGGCCATCAGTCAGCAGCCGTTGGCTCTCTTGATGTAAAACGATGACAGGTAGAAATTGGGCTAATTCTGATGTCTTTTGAATATTTCGACCCTGGACTCGCATGCGCAACTTGCCCTCAGAATATTCAATGCCAACAGGAATATGATGGTCAGCGTGATCCGCCAGCTGGGCAGTTACCCGTAGTTTATCGGCACTACGGGTAACTAGATTTTTTAACTGGTGACTTCGAAATGACCTGGCATAGGCCAGGAGGTAGGTAGATTCTAAAAAACTGGTCTTACCACTACCATTATCACCGTAGAAGATATTTATAGTCGGTGAAAGTGATAAACGTACTTCTTTTAGATTTCTTACTTGGTCGATTGTGACCCGGTGCAATCTCATGGTCCTGGTACTATAAGCGCATTGGCATTACCACATATTGGCAATCATCTTCCCCTATTCCTTCAATCAGACAACAACTGTTAGCATCAGACAGAGATAGACGAATCTGCTCAGAAGTTCCTGCTGCAACGGCGTCAACGATATAATTGACATTAAATCCGATCTCAAGATTGTCACCGCGATAATCGATTTCAACTTCTTCTTCAGCCTCTTCCTGTTCAGGATTATGAGCAAGGATTTGTAATAATCCATCACTGAAATTCATTCTTACACCGCGATATTTTTCATTCGACAGGATAGAGGCACGTGATAAGGCCTGTCGAAGTGTTTCTCGTTCACACAGTGCAGACTTGGTCGTTTGCTTGGGAACTACATTGTGATAATCAGGAAAACGTCCATCTATCAACTTGGAGATAAACGTCGTAGTAGACGTAGAAAACCGAACAAAATTACTACCTATGGCTACCTCAATTAGGTTGTCATCATCAGACATCAATTTCATTAACTCGGTAACACCCTTCCTTGGAATTATAACCTGTTGATTTCCCTTGCATTCTACTGAGTCATTGGCATTACATACAGCGAGCCGATGGCCATCTGTAGCAACCAGGGTTAAATGGCCATTGGTTATCTCAAATAACATGCCATTAAGGTAATACCGCACATCCTGTTGAGCCATGGCAAAATGACACCGTTCAATCGCCGATTTAAGTGATTTTTGCGTGATAGTAAATTCAAGTAGTGAATCGTTAATCTCAATATTTGGAAATTCATCTGCAGGCAGTGTAGATAGGATAAAGCGGCTTTTGCCAGAACGGATAACTGCGCGATTATCACTGACACTCAGCTGAATGGATGCCTGTTCTGGTAGCGCACGACAGATATCAAGCAATTTTCTAGCTGGCACTGTAATTTTTCCTTCGTCTGCATCAACCAGGAGGGCGTGGGTCTGCATTTCTACTTCCAGATCAGTTCCTATCATTGACAGTTTATTGTTTTCAACAGTCATTAATAGATTTGATAACACTGGCAGTGTCTGGCGTCGTTCGACAACACCAGCAACTTGTTGCAGCGGTTTTAATAGTTCATCACGATCAATTGTTAGTTTCATAATAATATATTTATAT
>CAZYTT010000078.1:0-9694 GCA_964650235.1 uncultured Gammaproteobacteria bacterium
AACGTTCCTAATTACGACCCTGCAGACGGCGTTGGCTATCGGCGACTAACCGCCGTCGCATCGCTCTCCGTGGCGGTCAGCGTTAGCCCAATTAACATCCACATTATTTTACTATCAGAACTTTATTAGTTATGTCTTAAATCCGGCACGTATCTGTGCCACCACAGCATCACCCATTTGCGCCGTATTGACCAGCCGGCTATCAGATGTATGAATATCAGCTGTCCTTAGATCCTGATCCAGCACCGCACTGACCGCCCGTTCAATCCTGTCGGCCATAGCATCTTGATTCAGGGAATAACGCAACATCATTGCCACCGACAATATCGTCGCCAATGGATTGGCAATCCCCTTGCCGGCAATATCCGGCGCCGATCCATGGATGGGCTCATACATACCCTTACCCTCACTATTTAACGAGGCTGATGGCAACATGCCAATAGATCCAGTCAACATCGCTGCACAGTCGGAGAGAATGTCACCAAACATATTAGTTGTCACTATGACATCAAACTGTTTTGCCATCCTAACCAACTGCATGGCGGCATTATCGACATACATATGACTCAGCTCAACTTCAGGATAATCTTTACCAACGTCAGTTACGACTTCACGCCATAACTCAGTACATTCAAGCACATTGGCCTTATCAACTGAACACAGGCGTCGATCACGTTTCATTGCAATATTAAAGGCTGAATGGGCAATTCGACGAATCTCATTTTCACTGTAAACGAGTGTATTAAAACCCTGACGTTGCCCATCCTCCAGCTGGCGGATACCGCGAGGCTGACCAAAATAGATACCACCGGTCAGCTCCCTGACAATCATCATATCAAGACCTGATACTACCTCCGGTTTCAATGTCGAGGCCTGGGCCAACTGCGGATACAGAATGGCTGGGCGTAGATTTGAAAACAGGGTTAATTCTGAGCGCAGCCCCAACAGACCTTTTTCAGGGCGCACGGCAATATCCAGTGATTCCCATTTATAGCCGCCAACAGCCCCCAGCAATATAGCATCAGATGCCTGTGCCAGCTCCAGAGTCGCCGGAGGTAAGGGGTGACCACCATCATCATAGGCCGCCCCACCGACCAGACCATATTCAATCTCTGCAGCCAGCACCTGCTCAGCCTTCAGACATTCCAACACCTTCACAGCTTCAGCAACAATCTCGGGCCCAATCCCATCACCTGGCAACACTAGAATCTTGTTCGTCATTTTATAATCTCATTCTTCATTATTAACTTGTCTTAAACCGGTCTAATTTCTCACCTGCAATTACGCTGACCATCAGGCTGTCGGGAACAACCAAGGGAACTGTTGCTGACGGCGCTGCTCATAGGTCCTGATCGCATCGGCATGCTGTAATGTCAGATCAATCTCGTCAAAGCCGGAAAACAGGCATTCCTTGCGAAATGTATCAATATCAAAACCATAGACCTCACCTGCCGGTGTCGTTACCGTCTGCGTCGCCAGATCAATAGCCAGGTGATAACCGGAGGATTTCTGCACCTCATTGAACAGGTGATCAACAACGTCCGCCACCAGGACAATGGGCAACACACCATTCTTGAAACAGTTGTTATAAAAAATATCTGCGAAACTGGGGGCAATAACAGCTCGAAAACCATCATCCAGCAAGGCCCAGACGGCATGTTCACGCGACGAACCACAACCAAAATTCTCCCGCGCCAGCAAGACCTCTCCACCCTGATAGCGAGGCAGATTCAAAACAAAATCCGGGTTTATCTTCCGGCTTGGGGCATCCTGCCCCGGCTCACCATGATCCAGGTAACGCCATTCATCAAATAAATTAGGCCCAAACCCGCTGCGTTTTACTGACTTCAAAAATTGCTTCGGAATAATCGCATCGGTATCAACATTGGAGCGATCCATTGGTACCACCAATCCATCAAGAAATGTAAATGCTTGCATAATTCTCTCCGTGGGCCCTAGGCAGTTTGGCGCTCAAACAAAAACGTACCAGCATCGACAAAATGTCCCGCTATGGCGGCAGCGGCAGCTGTTGCTGGACTAACCAGATGGGTACGCCCGCCCTGACCCTGCCGGCCTTCAAAATTGCGGTTAGAGGTTGATGCACAACGTTCACCCGGCTCTAGCCGATCAGCATTCATCGCCAGACACATGGAGCATCCCGACTCGCGCCATTCAAAACCGGCCTCAATAAAAATCCTGTCCAGCCCCTCCTGCTCCGCCTGTTGTTTGACCAGACCTGAACCCGGCACCACGAGGGCCAGCTTGATAGAGCTGGCAATATGATGGCCCTTGACAACCTGAGCTGCGCTGCGCAGATCCTCGATCCGAGAATTAGTACATGATCCTATAAAAATCTTGTCCGGCCGAATGTCATTAATGGGCATACCACCCTGCAACCCCATATAGTCGAGGGCCCGTTGCATACCTTCACGTTTGACAGAGCTGGGTTCTTCCGCAGGGACGGGGACGATGGCATCAATGGCAGCCACCATCTCTGGCGAGGTACCCCAGGTCACTTGGGCCTTGATCTGCCCCCCATCCAGGACGACAGTCTCACCAAATACGGCATTATCATCACTGTGCAAATCTTGCCAGGCGGCCTCCGCCAGTGGCCACTGTTCATCATTCGGTGCTGCTGGTCGCCCACGGACATAGTCGAGCGTGGTCTGATCCACTGCCACCATACCTGCCCGTGCCCCGGCCTCAATCGCCATATTGCACAGAGTCATTCGCCCTTCCATCGTCAATGCCTTTATGACATCACCACCAAACTCGATAGCATATCCGGTACCACCGGCAGTGCCTATTCTGCCAATAATAGCCAGCGCTACATCCTTTGCCGTTACACCGGGCATCAACTCGCCATCAACACGAACCAGCATATTCCTCGATTTTTTCTGTACCAGACACTGGGTAGCCAGCACATGCTCAACTTCAGAGGTACCAATACCAAAAGCCAGGGCACCAAAGGCACCATGCGTTGATGTATGCGAATCGCCACATACCACTGTCATACCGGGCAGGGTTGCCCCCTGTTCTGGCCCGATGACGTGAACAATGCCCTGACGCACGTCATCCATCTTGAATTCAACAATATCGAAATCAGCACAGTTGCGATCCAGGGTCTCTATCTGTTCTCTGGAGACTGGATCACTGATGCCATTGGCCCGGTCCATTGTCGGCACATTATGATCAGGTACCGCCAGCACCGAGTCTTTACGCCAGGGCTGGCGACCCGCCAGACGCAGACCCTCAAAGGCCTGCGGTGAGGTAACCTCATGGACCAGATGACGGTCGATGTAAATTAATGCACTACCATCATCCCGATTTTGCACCAGATGTGCCTGCCACAATTTGTCATAAAGGGTCTTGCCAGCCATAATCCTGGATCCTGAAATATAAAACCCTATATGGTACAGCATCCATCGCCCTACCGCACCAGGATTACTTGCAGAAACAATCAGCTACATGAGATCATTATCGTTTTGTTGTTGCAGGCAGACGTACCAACCATGACCACACAAATAATTGACGGCAAGGCTATCGCATCCATCGTGCGTGAAGGCATACGCCAACAGATCGAGACCAGTACCCAGCACGGGCAACGTCCGCCCGGACTGGCCGTTGTGTTACTGGGCAACGACCCAGCATCAGAGGTCTATGTTCGCAATAAACGCCTGGCCTGTGAACAGGCCGGCATTATCTCCTACGGCCATGACCTGCCTGACAGCACCACTCAGGAGGCTCTGATTGCACTGATAGATGACCTCAATGGCGACCCAGCCGTTGATGGTATCTTGGTGCAATTACCCCTACCTGCACATATTGATGACGAGACCATTATCGAGCGCATTCATCCCGATAAAGACGTTGATGGTTTTCACCCTTACAATGTCGGGCGCCTGACTCTGCGTCTACCCGCACTCAGACCCTGTACCCCTTTCGGCATAATGACCCTGCTGAAACATATCAATGCCGGTGTTCGCGGCAAAGATGTAACGATTGTCGGCGCCTCCAATAATGTTGGCCGACCCATGGCACTGGAATTGATGCTGGCTGGCGCAACGGTGACTGTCTGCCATCGCTTCACCGAAGACCTACCGGGAAAGGTTGCCCAGGCCGATATCGTGGTCGTTGCGGTAGGCAAGCCCGGTATGGTCAAAGGGGAATGGATCAAACCGGGTGCCGTAGTCATTGATGTCGGTATCAACCGGCTGGACGATGGTCGACTGGTAGGTGATGTGGATTTTGAAGCTGCTGTCCAACGGGCAGGATGGATTACACCGGTACCTGGTGGCGTGGGACCTATGACAGTGGCAACACTGTTGCAAAACACCCTGCAGGCCTATGACAAAACACTAGCCAACAGCTAATAGCTCAGGACTCAGTCTACAAGGGTAATAGACCTGGCGTCACCATGGCTATACTCACAAACAGCTATAACTTAACATTGGTCTTATTTACGCCGCCAGGTCGTCTTGGCCCCGGCATCTTCAAGGAAAATACCCAACACATCGAGTTCATTACGGATACGATCGGCCTCGGCCCAGTCTTTATTTGCTCTTGCTGTATTGCGCTGCACAATTAGATCATCAATAGCTGATTCATCTATCTCAGCAATACCATGACCCGTAACTACTGATCTTCCCGCAGCGTCACCTATTGCAGAGACTGTAACTGAAATACCCTTACGATAATCATCCGGACCCTGCTGCAACAAGCCAATTAGCCCACCCAGCTTCTTTAGCACCGAGGCAATATAGATTTTCTGATCCACATCGTCAGTCGTATTGAGCTTACTCCGAAGCTCAGCGAAGATCACCAGTACTTCTGGCGTATTAAAGTCATCATCCATCGCCACTTGAAAACGTTGTTCATATTCACCACCATCGACTAATAGATCCAGTTGTGAATAGCGCTCCCCCAGGCGAAAGAAGGCATCGTAATAACTATCCAGGGTCGCCCTGGCATTATCAAGAGACTTATCTGAATAGTTTAATGGGCTGCGATAGTGACTGGTCAGAATGAAATAACGAACAACCTCACCGGAATATTTCTGCATCCCATGTTCATCCTGATAATTCAAGACGTCACGAATCGTAAAAAAATTACCCAGTGACTTCGACATCTTCTCGTTATCGATATTAACAAAGCCATTATGCATCCATGTCGCCACATAGGGCTGGCCTGTCGCTGCCTCACTCTGCGCGATCTCGTTTTCATGATGGGGAAACATCAGGTCCATGCCCCCTCCATGAATATCAAAGCTGTCCCCCAGACAGCAAGTCGACATCGCTGAACACTCGATATGCCATCCCGGGCGCCCTGCCCCCCAGGGAGATTCCCAGTTGGGCTCATCAGGCTTAGCCGCCTTCCATAACACAAAATCCAGTGGGTCCTGCTTCATATTATCGATAGCCACCCGCTCACCGGCTCGCAGGTCTTTTAGCTGCTTACCGGACAGACGCCCGTAAGCCTCAAAGCGGCCCACAGCATAATAGACGTCACCATTGGCAGCAGCATAGGCATAGCCGCCGGAGATCAGGGCCTCGATCATTGCAATAATTTCAGCCATCGACTGGGTCGCCCGAGGCTCCAGATCCGGTGGCAGGACAGCTAGCACCGCAGCATCTTCATGCATGGCCATTATAAACCGCTCTGTCAGTGTCTGGATGGTTTCTTTATTTTCCAGGGCACGCTGGATAATCTTGTCATCAATATCAGTGATATTACGCACATAGGTCACGTCATATCCGAGATGGCGCAGATAACGGGTAACAACGTCAAATACCACCATGACTCGGGCATGGCCAACATGGCAGTAATCATAGACCGTCATGCCACAAACATAGATCCCCAGCTGCTTGTCCTGACGGGGCCTAAATACCGATTTTTGTCGAGTCAATGTATTATATATCTGCAACATATTTACTATCAGCTTGCGTTCAAAAGCAAAAGAGTGTCCTTCAAATTAGTCTGCAGGTCAATGTCAGCGCATCCATCCAGATATCTGGTTAAGATTAATTTAAGTTTCTAAAAGCTATGACGATACCCCCAGTAACCACATTTTAATTATAGTCTTTACAGTAGTTCACTCAGTTAGTACCGACAGAATTAAGCTATACATATGGAAATGTTATTTAGAACACCTGGGGAATAACAATGAAAATCAATCTACCAGTTACCAATAATGAACAACAACTCTCTGAAACACAATCCATAGTCTCTACGACAAACCTGAAAGGTATCATTACCTATGTCAACCAGGACTTTATCGACATTAGTGGCTTTAATCATCAGGAACTGATCGGGAAAAACCATAATATTGTCCGCCACCCGGATATGCCCAAGGAGGCCTTTGATGACCTGTGGAACAACCTGAAGAGCGGCAAACCTTGGATGGGGATTGTAAAAAATCGTTGTAAGAATGGCGATTTTTACTGGGTAAACGCCTACGTCACCCCTACCTATGAAAATGGTGAAATTACAGGCTATCAATCAGCCCGTGTCAGGGCCAATCAGGATGATATAAAACGCGCCGAAAAATTATATAAAAGCATCCGTAACAAAAAATTAATACGTCTTAAATTACCTGCCCTGGATATTGAGGCACGCTTGCAGACCAGCCTTTCCATCATCCTTACTACTACCTTTGCAGGACTGTACCTGTCAGGATGGCTACCGTTAATCGCCCTGTCCGTGTTTCCGGTCCTCTGGTTGACTTCAATATTAACTACGCACTGGTTATTGCAACCAGTCCGTCATGTCGCCACCGAGGCGGGTACCATCGTCGACAACCCAGTAATGCAACTGGTCTATATTGGTTCTACAGCCTCAATATACCGACCAGTCTTAGCCATCAAGATGCTACAGGCGCGGCTAAGAACGGTATTAGACAGAATCACCGATTCGTCACAAGGACTGGTTGATGTCGCAACAAATACAGCCACCACAATAGAACAGACAAATCAGGGTATATTGCGTCAACAACAGGAGACTGAAATGGTCGCTACTGCCATCAATGAGATGTCGGCGACAGTACTTGAGGTTGCAAAAAACACCCAGAATGCTGCAGATGCCGCCCGAGCAGCCAGCGGATCTTCGACACAGGGACAACAACAGATGTCCAAGATCACGAATTCAATCAATGAACTCTCTGCGGAGGTATCGCAATCGGCCGATATGATTAATCAGCTGGAAAAAGACAGTAATAATATCTCTGTCGTTCTGGATGTCATCAAGAGTATCGCCGAACAGACTAACCTGCTAGCACTCAATGCAGCCATTGAGGCGGCTCGAGCGGGTGAACAGGGTCGTGGATTTGCCGTTGTCGCGGATGAGGTCCGTTCACTAGCACAGCGTACCCATCAATCCACCGAAGAGATAGAGTCAATGATTGCCAGTTTACAGCAACAGACCCAGACGGCATCACAGATCATGCAGGCCTGTAACAATATGGCAAAAGTATGTGTTGACCGTACCGAAGAAGGCAATAACTCGCTAGAGGTTATTGGAACACATATCAGTTCCATTTCAGATATGAATGATCAAATAGCGACTGCATCTGAAGAGCAGAGCGCGGTTACAGAAGAGATCAATAGAAACATTGTTAACATCACTCAAATTGCGAGCCAGTCGAGTGAGAACTCAAACCACAACCTAGAGGCCAATCAACAATTAAATACACTGGCAAAAAACTTTAACAATATGACCCGACAGTTCAGCCCATGAAATAACAATGTCGCAAGCGCCCGATAATGCGGGAATCTATATCCTGACCCGATAAAAATCATCGAATTCGCTTGAATGTTTTCCCCCCAGCAATTACCCTCCAACAAGCATGTTAGTAATCATGTCGTTATGAGCAGGTCTGTAAGCGAAATTCAAATTTAATCAGGTCCACAACCATGTTATCGATAGCCCCTATATCTATTACCCTGAACACTCCAGGGCGATTCATTCCTGTCTATATTATCCTGCTACTGATTTCAGCCTGCACACCACAGGAGCCAACCACCCGGAGTGAAACGAGCAGCCAGGCTCAGGCAACCGCAACCGCGACAGGCAATCCTGGCACCCTTCGCTATGTTCATATCGACACCTCTATGGGACATTTAATCCTCCAGCTTGATGCGAGCAAGGCACCCAGAACAGTGGACAATTTTATCCAGTACGTGGACGACCATTTTTATGATGGCACGATATTTCATCGGGTCATTAAGGACTTCATGATCCAGGGTGGTGGCTTTACCAGCGATTTACAGAAAAAAATGACTCGCGCGCCGATCACCAATGAGGCCGATAATGGTCTTAAAAACCTCCGTGGTACCATCGCCATGGCACGCACTCAGGATCCTCATTCGGCCACCAGCCAGTTCTTTATTAACCATACCGACAACGCCTATCTGGATCATACTTCCAGATCCATGAGGGGCTGGGGGTATACTGTGTTTGGTAAGGTCATTGCGGGAATGGATGTGGTTGACAAGATCAGCGCAGTTAAAACTGGCCCACGTGGTCAATTCAACCGTGATGTCCCAATGGAAACGATACTGATTAAGACTGTCACAGAAACCTCAGCGCCACAATAATGCCATGTCCCAGGCGCATACACTTTTCATATCGGACCTTCATCTCTGCCAGGAACGCACTGAGACAACCGGTTTATTTCTGGATTTCCTGGAAAACTGTGCACCCAGGGCAGATCAGCTCTACATACTCGGCGACCTGTTTGAGGCCTGGCTAGGTGATGACACGGATAATGAGTTTAGCGAAACTATTATTTCAGCCTTAAACGCCCTTGCGCAAAAAGGCACCGCCATTGCCATAATGCATGGCAACAGGGATTTCTTGCTGGGCCAGCAATTTGCTGACAGCAGTGGCAGCCGTCTTATTGATGACCCAACACTCATTCAGTTAGATCAACACCAGGTACTACTCAGTCATGGCGATGAACTGTGCACAGATGACGTCGATTATCAGGCCTTCCGCAAACAGGTGCGTAATCCTGATTTTCAACGCGCCTTTCTTGCCTTATCGATGCGCGAGCGGGAACAACAGGCCCATGGTTATCGAGAATTGAGCAAGAGCTCTACCCAGATGAAGGCCCAGGACATTATGGATGTTAATCAGATGGCGGTTCATCAGCTGATGGCTGATCACAAGGTTGACTACCTGATACATGGCCACACCCATCGCCCTGCGATTCATCATCTGGATAAAGTCGGTAAACAACGTATTGTGCTCGGTGACTGGGGCGATAGTGGCAGCGTACTGATTCACAATCAGGCTGGTTTTCAACTATCCAGCTTCAACCAATCCACATTAGCGGATATCTGTCAGACACTGACATAGAATACTATGCCAGGATATGATACTAATCAGTATTAACCGCCTGTTTAATCAACCCGGCAAGTAATTGCAGATGATCATCGCGATCATTTAACGCCGGAATATAATGCAGCGCCTGCCCACCAGACTCTATAAACAGCTCACTATTTTCAACCGCCATTTCGTCCAGGGTCTCCAGACAATCAGCAGAGAAACCCGGACAAATGACATCGACACGTTTTACACCCCGCTGTGCCAGACCCTCCAGGGTCTTATCAGTATAAGGCTGCAACCAGGCCTCGGGGCCAAAGCGAGACTGGAAGGTTAACAGACACCTGTCCTCCCGAAGTCCCAGATTTGTGCG
>CAZYTT010000079.1:0-9634 GCA_964650235.1 uncultured Gammaproteobacteria bacterium
CTTATCACAGCGGTATTCTCCCGGATAACTATCCTGGAACTGAATATCCCCAATAGCAGCGGCCAGGATCAGACTCAACCAGAAAAACCTCAGCTGAGACTCGAGGTAGTAGTAAGACAAAATACAATTGAAGTCGGTGATAAAGGTCGCGGCCTACTTAAAGCCATCAAGGTTACGGTGGACAATCGTGAACTGGCGGAAGTCTCGAGCCTGTTACAAGAGATCAAGTCCCGTTTCCCCGATAAGACGGATATTACCCTGTTGCTGGAACCCAGTATCGACTATGAGCGTCTGGTCCAGGTCATGGATACACTCCGCGTTGCCCACCTCGACCAGGACGGGCAACGCGTCCAGGCAGAATTATTTCCAGTTATCTCAATTGGAGACGCCCCGGCCATTGGACAATCTTCGTCTCAGGGGAGCTCAAGATGAAGCAGTCCCGCAGGGCCATACGTATGGAGCGTCATCATAAACGCAACAGTCGGATGCCCGGTATCAATCTTGTATCCTTAATGGATATCTTTACAATTCTGGTCTTTTTCCTGCTAGTTAACTCCTCTGACGGAGAAGTCCTCCCCAGTACCCGCAATGTAACTCTACCGGAATCCATTTCAGAGAATAAACCTCGCCAAAATGTTGTCGTCATGATTACCAGGCAGGATATCTTGGTTCAGGGTAGTAGAGTCGCGTCGCTCAGTGACATCAACGACAATCAGATAATAATTGAGGATCTGAAATCTGCCTTAGAACAGCAATTACAACGCAAACTATTAGGTAATGCTAACGGGAATACCCGACCTCAGGAAGTCACTATCATGGGGAATAAGCAAATCCCCTATAATCTACTCAAAAAAATCATGGCCTCCTGCACCGATGCCGGCTATGAACGAATTGCTCTCGCTGTGTTGCAAAAAGCAGCTGGAGACAGTTGATCATGTCGGCCGCTACCCCTTCACTCAGGTTACCCTGGACAATTACCGATGCCGATGAAATACGTTTTCGTCGTATCGTCAAGATTGCCCTGGCAATCACCCTAGTCCTCAGCCTGCTGGTTCCTTTTTTACCGTTACCACCAAAACCGGTGTCGCAACAGGTTGAATTACCGGCACGAATGGCCAAGCTCATTATCGAAAAAAAGGCCGCGCCAAAACCCAAGCCGATTAAAAAGCCAGAACCTGTTGAAAAAAAGAAACCTGAACCCAAGCCCAAACCTAAACCGGTGAAACCCATCAGCAAGGTGAAAAAACCGGTCGCTCAGATAGACACCCGCCAACAAGCTAGAGAAAAGGCCAAAAAAACCGGCCTACTAGCACTGAGCGATAGTCTGGCTGACTTACGCGACCAGGTCCCGCTCGATCAACTCAAAGAATCACAGCGTCTGACCAACAGCGGATCGCAGGCCAGAAAGATCGAACGATCTCTAATTACTTCCTCTGTGGGCAACGCCACCACAGGAATCAACACAGCGACGCTAACCCGTGACATTGGCAGTACCGAACTGGCTGGCCGGACCACCACCGAGATTGTGGCCCCGGCAGAACTTGAGTTGACCGGCAAAGGTCAACATCGTACAGCAGGACGCAGTGACGAGGAGATACAGATCGTTTTTGACCGTAACAAGAGCTCAATCTACAGCCTCTATAACCGTGAATTGCGTAAAAACCCATCACTGCAGGGTCAGTTTGTTATTCAACTCACCATAGCCCCAACCGGTGAAGTTGCAGCTATTAAACTGGTTTCCAGTGAGTTGGATTTACCCAGCCTGGAAAAGAAATTGCTCCGCCGTATCAAGCTGTTTAAATTTGGCGAAAAATCTGTCGAGGCAATGACGATAACCTATCCTATTCAATTCTTTCCAGCCTAGTCAGAACTGATTATCACAGCGGTAGTGCGGCCGTTATTCGAACATTATTTAATTTTCTTAAATAACACAATCCAGATTAACCAATCACCAATAAACCTTACAAATTTTACGCTTATTAATCAGCCACTTAAACTCAGATAAACTTAAAGAAATTTAAGAAACATTCGATAAATGGCAGAGATAATCAATTATTGAAGCCATCCTGTATCAGGGCTCACGGAACGACAGATGCAAAAAATTAAGATTATTGTGCTACTTGTAGCATGCGCTTATCTATTGGCAGTGACTTTTATCATTGGTTTAGGTCGCGAAACAACACACACCATTATAAAACTGCAGAATTTTTCCGCTGATCTCTATGGTCATCCATTTTTAGTCTCCAATACGACCCTTGAAACGCGCCTGCTTTTAAAAGATCTATATATTAAGAATCTGATAATGGTAGAAAACAATCAAAACCATTCACTTGACACTACACAGCTAGAAATCGAAAATCTTATCAAAATAATCAACAATAATATGACGATAATAGGCTCAGCCTATCTCGGTGATAAAAATATTATTGCCGATACAAAAAAACATTTAGAAGAGTGGCATTCAATCATCCACAAGTCCCTGGACCTCGCTCGTAAAGGCAACTACGACCAGGCCAGACTGATATTAAGCCCTCAAAATGAAGCATTTTTTTCTCATTTTCAAGACGATCTAATTTATATAACCAACTTTGCTCGTACAAAGGCTAAAAATTATTTAACTAATCTCCAGAAATCTTCAAATGAACGTGAGAAAAGTATCTGGACTATCCTCAGCGCATTAATAGTTATTATTAGTGTTATTACTTTTTTAATCCTGTGGCATATCAGAAATGGCTTCAAGCTTGCCGAAGATGCCGCCAAGGATATTTCAGAACGTGAACAAAAATACAGGGCAATCATTGAAACCTCCAGCGAGGGATTCTGGATGACTGACAAATATGGCAATATCCTTGAAGTCAATGATGCCTATGCTAACCTTTCAGGTTACAGTCAGGATGAGTTGATGAAAATGCGCATCACTGACCTGGAGTCACACGAAAATCAGGAAGATACGGCAGATCATATCCAGAAAATCATCGCTACTGGTCATGATAAATTCGAGACAGTTCATCGTAGAAAAGATGGCAGTACCTGGCCGGTTGAAATTAACATCAATTTCTGGCAGGAACTGGGCGGGGTACTTTTTGTCTTTTGTAGCGATATCACTGCTAAGAAACATTCGGAAGAGGTGATTTGGCAACAAGCAAATTTTGATCATCTGACCCAACTACCTAATCGTTGCATGATGCAAGATTACCTTGACCGGGAACTAAAGAACGCCAACAGATTGAAAAAGGCAATTGCCATATTATTAATTGATCTGGATCACTTCAAGGAGGTAAATGACTCATTAGGCCATCACCAGGGAGATACACTTTTATTAGATGCCGCTAACCGAATTCAGTCCTGTGTCAGGGAAAGTAATATGGTCGCTCGACTGGGAGGCGATGAATTTGTAGTTATACTTAACAACCTGCCCCTTAATGGGCAGATAGAACGAGTTACTAACGAAATCATTACTCAACTAAGCAAACCCTTTACATTAGATAAAGACAATGTCTTTATTTCAGCAAGCATCGGGATTACTTATTATCCAAACGACGCCAAGAGCGCGAGTGATTTACTTAAAAATGCTGATCAGGCCATGTATGTAGCCAAAAAGGAAGGACGTAACTGTTTTAGCTATTACACCCCTGAACTGGAACAACGATCGCAAAAACGCCTAAGACTTATTACAGACATGCATAAGGCTATAGAAACTGAACAGTTTATCGCCTACTTTCAGCCGATCATTGATCTCAATACTGGCCACATACACAAGGCAGAGGCCCTGATACGATGGCAGCTCCCTGATAACGGTCTCATCAGTCCGCTTGATTTTATCCCGGTCGCAGAAGATACAGGCATGATCAATGAGATAGGCGAATGGATATTTATGGAGTCTATTCGCTGGGCCCAGCATTGGAGAAACACATTAAAAGATAATTTTCAGGTCAGCGTCAACCTGTCACCCGTTCAAATACTCTCCGGTAACGATATAATAAATAATCACTGGTTAAAAGAGATGGCCAGTCTTGAGCTGAATGGAGACTCAGTGGTCCTGGAGATTACTGAGGGTCTATTATTACAGGAAGATAATACTATTATAAAGCGACTGGCTTCATACCGTAGAGCGGGTATGCAGATAGCCATTGATGACTTTGGCACCGGATATTCAGCCCTGTCATACCTGAACAAATTCGATGTTGACTACCTGAAGCTGGACAAGTCATTTGTCAATAATATTGAGACACTCCCCAATGAAAGATTATTAGCTGAGGCAATAATTAATATGGCTCACACGCTCAATATAAAGGTCATAGCCGAAGGGGTTGAGACTGCGGGACAGCTCGAACTCCTTACTGAAATGGGTTGTGATTTTGGCCAGGGCTATCTCTTCGCTAAACCTATGCCAGGGGAAGAACTTGGGGACATATTACAAACAAACTTCATCTTTGCCCCCCAAGCTCTGAAAAAATGATTAGCTGACCGCCCATCCGCATGGATCCTGGCCGCATCAATAATTAATAAACCGTCATCAATTCCTTTTATTCGGCCTTCATCAACCGTGCAAAGGCCTCGGCCATTGCCCCCTGCGGAGCACTCTGAGACCTCGATTTATTCCGACATGATCGCGACTGATCTATTCTATCCTGTGGGTTTTGAGGCTGTTTATTTGAACGCCGATCGGCCTGTTGCGGAGCGCCAGACAATTCATCCTGCATACGCATGGTCAGGGCAATACGTTTACGTGACAGATCAACATCCAGTACTTTGACACGGACGACATCACCGGCCTTAACAACATCCCTGGGGTCCTTAACAAACTTTTCAGCCAGGACCGAGATATGTACCAGACCATCCTGATGCACACCGACATCAACAAAAGCACCAAAATTGGTCACGTTAGTAACTACACCCTCAAGCATCATCCCGGGACTAAGATCCTTTAGCGCTTCGACACCATCACGAAAAGAGGCGGTCTTGAATTCAGGGCGTGGATCACGCCCGGGCTTGTCCAGCTCAAGAATGATATCCCTGACTGTCGGCTCACCAAATACATCATCAGTAAAATCATTGGCAGCCAGTGTTTTTAAAAACTGTCCATCCCCTATTAACGAGGTTATCGCCCGCCCACTCTGGTTAATTATGCGCTCAACCACCGGATAGGCCTCAGGATGCACACCAGATGCATCCAGCGGGTTGTCACCATTCATGACCCGTAAAAAACCAGCACATTGCTCAAAGGCCTTATCACCCAGGCGTGACACTTTCAAAATCTGCTGCCGGTTCTTAAATGCACCGTGCTGATCGCGGTAGGCCACAACATTGGCTGCAAGTGATGCTGTCATCCCGGCAACTCGAGCCAGCAAAGGAGCCGATGCGGTATTAATGTCAACGCCAACGGCATTAACACAGTCTTCAACAACGGCGTTGAGCTGTCGGGCCAGACGCACCTGGGACACATCATGTTGATACTGGCCTACACCAATCGCCTTGGGTTCAATCTTGACCAGTTCTGCCAACGGGTCCTGCAACCGCCTCGCAATTGAAACTGCCCCGCGTAATGATACATCCAGACCCGGAAATTCATTAGCGGCAAATTCGGAGGCTGAGTAGACTGACGCCCCGGCTTCGCTGACCATAATCTTTGTCAACTTGAGTTCAGGATGTAGCTTGATCAGATCGGCTGCCAGCTTGTCCGTTTCTCGCGAACCGGTACCATTACCTATACTGATTAAGTCGACCTGATGTTTCTTCGCTAGCAGGGCCAGCGTATGCAGGGACTGATCCCATTGATTTTTGGGTACATGAGGATAAATGGTTGCTGTATCAACCAGTTTTCCAGTAGCATCGACCACAGCCACCTTAACGCCAGTACGTAGACCGGGGTCTAGTCCCAGCGTTGCCCGCGGCCCCGCCGGGGCAGCCAGTAATAAATCATGCAAGTTCAGAGCAAAAACCTTGATAGCCTCCTCCTCGGCTGCCTTCCGCAGTTTTGTCATCAGGTCTGTATCAATTCTTGTGAATATTTTGATGCGCCAGGCCCAGCGTATGACTTCCCTGAGCCACTTATCACCCGGTCGTCCTGTTTCACGAATACCCAGGCTCTCTGCTATCCTGTATTCGGCTATGCTGGTCTCTCCGGGCTTCAGCTCAATATCTTCAGGCAGTGTCAGACTCAAGCCCAGCAAACCTTCCTTGCGTCCGCGAAACATTGCCAGGGCCCGATGAGAAGGAATGGTTTTAATTGTTTCTGAAAAATCAAAATAGTCGGCAAACTTGCGCGCTTCTGCCTCTTTCCCTGAGATAACCTTTGCTAGCAGGATACCCTGTGACCACATCTGTTCACGGAGAAGACCGACCAGCTCAGCATCCTCGGCGATGGTCTCCATCAAAATCTGCCTGGCTCCTTCCAGCACCGTAGCAACATCGGCCAGACCTTTGTCGGCATCGATAAACGTAACTGCCTCCGTCTCTGGCACTAACATCTGATCTGCAAACAACGCCCGAGCCAGGGGTTCCAGTCCAGCCTCACGAGCAATCTGGGCCTTAGTACGACGCCGGGGCTTATAGGGTAGGTAGAGATCCTCCAATCGGGTCTTGGTCTCGGCACTGAGCACCGCCCCCTTGAGCTCCGGGGTCAGCTTGCCCTGTTCATCAATCGATTTTATGACAGCAACACGTCGATCTTCCAGTTCGCACAGATAGACCAGGCGTTCGTCCAGTGTTCGCAACTGGGTATCATCCAGACCGCCAGTTACTTCTTTTCGGTAACGGGCAATAAAAGGTACGGTGGAGCCTTCGTTCAGCAGACCGATGACGGCCTCGACTTGATTCGTTCGGACATTCAGTTCAGAGGCAATACGCCGGGCAATGGTCATTAAGCTCACCTTGGTTAAGTGCGGAAAGTCGGCGATGATAGCAAAGCCGGATTAAGGATGTAATCTTGATCTTTATGTCAGGATGATGCAGTGATCTACAGAACTAACTGCCACATGCTTAAATAGCACCTATAAGTTTTTCTTATATAACAATACAGCTTTTGACCAGGGAACCTTCATTGAAAATTTTGTCTAATAATTGACCCTATAGTTCAACTCGGAAATTTTTGACTACATAATAGGTACAGTCCAAGTTGATCAATCAAGCCCCCTGATATGAATAAAGGAGACTATCTTGAATAAAATGACTTATCATAATCATGACATAAACAAAACTAAGTTGTTCTTTTTAAGTGTTGCACTACTCGCAGCGTGTCTTTGGGTCATTGATGACACTACCGGAATACTTACTGAAGAACATCTTGAAAATGAACAAATGATGGCGCAACGTCATGGTCCCGGCCATCCATTATATAATCAGATGGTAGAGGAACTAATAGCAGACACGATGGCACCTGAAGACTGGAAACGAAAAATTGCAGCTAAAGAGCTAGGACAATTGGGGAGTGGTGCTTCCCGCGCAATGCCATACCTTAAAGAATTATTAAGAGATGAAACACCTGCCGTCAGAAATGAGGCCGCTATAGCACTGGCCAAAATGAAGCCTCTCAACTTCAATCAGTCAGCAAATATTTAACCTCTTACCATAACAAATTATACATCTCTGAGAGGCTCCCATTAATTCTAATTTTTAATGTGATAACCTGTCCTGAATATCCATGAGATTGCCATCATGCAGACTAAGAGAAAGAACAGAATCATCCCCAGGCTAACCCCTACACTTACATCTGATACGCCGTAAAAACTCCACCTGAAACCACTAATCAGATAAACAACTGGATTTAACAGGGCAATCTTTTGCCAGATCGGCGATAGCATTTCAATTGAATAAAAGGCACCACCCAGAAAGGTAAGTGGCATCACAACCATTAACGGTACGAGCTGTAACTTTTGAAAATCATCAGCCCAAATACCAATTACAAAGCCAAACAGGCTAAAGGTGATGGCTGTCAATAATAAAAATAGAACCATCCAGACAGGATGGACAATACTGTAATCAACAAACAAATGCGCTGTAATCAATATCAATATTGCCAGGATAATGGATTTAGATGCCGCGGCACCGACATAGCCAATCACTACCTCAACGGCAGACACAGGCGCTGATAATATTTCATAGATAGTACCGGTAAACTTAGGAAAATAGATCCCAAAAGAGGCATTGGAAATACTCTCACTCAACAACGACAACATCAACAGCCCTGGTATTATAAAGGCACCATAACTGACACCACCGACCTCACCCATACGATCACCAATTGCAGTACCAAAAACAACGAAATACAGTGAAGTCATCAATACCGGCGAGGCAATACTCTGCATTAAGGTACGCCCGGCACGCGCCATTTCAAAACGATAGATAGCTCGTATTGCATAAATATTCATGCCTATTCCTTCACCAGATCAACAAATATATCCTCCAGAGAACTGGTCCGGGTATTCAAATCACGATACTCAACATCCAGTTGATTTAACTGTTGCAATAACTGTGGGATACCCGTGTCCTCATCATGGGCATCAAAGCTAAAAACCAATCGGTTGCCCTCCTGAGTTAGCTCAAGAGGATAACCCTGTAACTCTAGCGGTATCTCGACCAATGGCTCAACAAGTTCAAGACTAAGCTGTTTCTTACCCAGCTTATTCATCAATGAGTCCTTATCTTCAACCAAGATCAGTTTACCCTTACGGATAACACCAATTCGATCAGCCATCTCCTCGGCCTCTTCAATATAATGGGTCGTCAATATTATAGTGACGCCAGATTCACGTAGCTCTCTCACCATTGACCACATATCACGCCTTAATCCGACATCGACCCCTGCCGTGGGTTCATCAAGAAATAAAATACGTGGTTCATGTGACAGGGCCTTTGCGATTAACAGCCGTCGTTTCATCCCACCTGAGAGTGCCATCACACGGGCATCTCGCTTATCCCATAATGACAGGTCTTTTAAAATCTTCTCAATTAGCTCAGGTTTTGCCGGCTTACCAAAAAGTCCGCGACTAAAATTGACCGTATTCCAGACACTCTCAAAGGCATCCGTAGTCAGTTCTTGAGGCACGAGCCCAATCTGACTACGGGCTAGACGAAATTCCGAGATAATGTCATGACCATTAACCAGCACCTGCCCACTACCCGGGTTTACAATGCCGCAAATAATATTAATTAATGTTGTTTTACCAGCGCCATTTGGACCCAACAAGGCAAAGATTTCACCCTTATAAACATCCAGATTGATATCGGTCAGCGCGACTTGCGCGCCCTCGGCCGCAAACATATGGGCAATGGCCGCCCCCAGCCCTGAGGCCCCGCCGGTAATCAGCGCCCGTTGCTGCGAGGCGAGTGACTCAAGCTGCGTGTAAAGCGTCCGCTGTCGCCGCAACAGATTCAGAACGTCCTCCGGCCGGTCAACCCGGGACATCATCGAATCATCTACGCTCTTCATGTTGCGTCGCCCTCGCGTCTAAAAGATTTCCGCAGCCTCGAGCCAGTCAAAGTAACGTTTCCAATCGTCTCTCTTCTCCAGACTTACCTCTTCTTTTGGCAATATCGCTTCATCAATATTCGTTTTCGTTCCTTCAATCATGCTAGAATTTGTCGCCTCCTTTGTCACATGCATCCTTATAAAAAAATCAACATCGGGTATTAA
>CAZYTT010000080.1:0-9620 GCA_964650235.1 uncultured Gammaproteobacteria bacterium
ATGCGGCCGGTAATACAAGCACCCCAACGGCCAACTTTACCGTGATTGGTGACACCACGGCACCAACAGCTGATTTACAGACAATATCTAATATAAATAGCATCGGATTTACTTCAGGAGATACAACAAACTATACAACATTTACTTTGAGTGGTAACAATGAGGCCGGCTCGACTGTCGACGTTTATGATGGTACTACCTTGTTGGGTACAGCAATAGTGTCGGGTACAACCTGGAGCTATACAGTTACTGCTGAGGTAGATGGTTCTCATCTGTACAATGTTAAAGAAACAGATTTTGTGGGCAATATCAGTTCAGCGACAACCGACTTCGCATTAACAGTTGATACCACTGCACCGACTGCGGATTCCAGTATTGTTGTCTTTGATCTGGTTGGAGGTACAAGCTCTGGTCATTCTGGACGAACCTTTAGTACTGGTGTGTCTTATGACATCTATATCTTAGTTGATTCAACATCAGGGCACCTCTTTACCGATGCCAACAGCGGGGCTGGCTCCTGGGGGGGCTGGTCAGGTGCAAGTAATCTTGGGTCTGATGATTCTATAGTAATTGTCGGGGACTCAAGCTGGCCAAAGAGTTTCACTGGAGGTTCTGCGGCTCAGAAAGTCGTGTTAACAAGTGCTGTAAGGGTTTCTTCGACTAGTGCAGCAACAAATACATCTGATGGGTGGGTATTTGCCTTTTCCCTTGGAGGTCAATTCACCCGTTGGGGTACAGGAACTTCATCGGGTACTTCTGTACTTACACTGAGCAGTGTTTCATTATTTGCTTCGGGTACAATGCAGGTTGGAATGGCTGCATATCTTGCTCAAACAAATACAACGACATCTATCTTTGGTACTTTTGGCTCATTACCTTCTATTGCCGCAATGCCTGGTACTGGGAGTATTATGACGACTCAAGGGTTGGCATAAGTCTGGACGCTTTAACACGATCTCCTTCATCGACATGTTTTGGAGGAGATCGTGTTCAGATAAATTCAAATCTATTACTTTTTATATATTGCGTAATTTTTCAACAAAGTAGTTGAAAGGCTGGCGTTATATTGAATATATTCGTTTCGAGGAATGATTGGGCGTCAAAATAATAACACGCATCTCGCGAACCCACATCATAATACCTATTTGTTAATGTATTGAGGCTTTAACTAGCTGGAAATACAGGAAAATAATCTAGGTATAGATATTGCATTAATCCTGACTATCTAATTCTTTAATAGCCAGTGATACAGAATTATGCATTCAATTCAGTTATTTCGTACCCTACTCGAGCAGCAACAGTATGCCGCTCTGGTTGACTATTGCCTGCAGGATGATGGTGAAGATCCGGCCATTCAGGTTTTGCTGTGTCTGGGCTATCTGCATCTGGGAGATTTTGTCGCGGCACAGGATATTTTTGAGCAGCTTCAAAACCAATTTGAGTTGATGGATGCCGCGACACGGCTCGATCTTGTCGCTGTCTATATGCTGATACATCAGGTTGAGCAGGCAAATGATCTGATTGAGCAGATCAGACCCGAGATTGAGGCAACGCGAGATAAGGCATTGTTGGGCCTGTTATTTGCCCGTCTAGCTTGGTGCCGAATGCAGCAGGGGCAATTACGAGAGGCCAAGGCCTTATTTGCCATGAGTGCTGATCTGTTTAATGGTCGAATAGTTGTTTATCTAAATCTTATTCGAATCTGCTTACAAAAAAATCCTGATCAGGTCACATATGATACTGATGAGGCCCAGCAGTTTATCAATCAGGCTGTGGCTGTTCTACAGCAGGAACATACGCACTGGCCCGAATCACTGGTGGCGCAATATACCGAGCAGTTACGCCTGCTGCAACTAGAGCTCTGGGTCCGAACTGATCAGTTGGCACAAGCTGAGGCCTGGCTCAATGATAAACTCGAAAGACTTGATGAGGCCGGGTGGGTAGTACTCGTTACCGGGGTAGCGGCAATGCTGGCAGGTAGTGATAAGCATGAACAGGCTAGTGAGCTGTTACGGGAGGCAAATCAGCATTATCGCAATAATATTACACTGCATGTACAGATGGCAGAGTTGGCCGAGGTTCAGGGGCATCGACGACAGACAAATCGTCTGCTTCAGCGTGCATTAAAATTAGCGCAACAACAGGATGCCGATACCTTTCGATTACGATGTCGATTGGCGGAGGTGAATCTGCAAAACAATTTAGCAGCTACCCGCAACCACCTGGAAAAGGCCCAGGAGTGTGTAGACCAGCTGGTAGCCAGTGATGACAATCCAGAACAGAAAATTAAACAACAGCAACTACATTTGAAACAGCTGCAGGCACAAATTGAGAGTCAGGACCAAAATTACGCGTTGGCAGAAAAATTGTACCGTGAGGTTCTGGCGGAAAACCCTTTTTCGATCCCAGCCCTGCGGGGGCTGGGTCAACAGCAGATGCAGCGGGGTGAAATTGAAGATGCTATTACAATTTTTGAATGCATTAAGGAGATAGATCCGGTCGCTGGTCATACGGCCCTGATCAATGCCCGTCACTTTCCCAAAGATGAGTCGGTGCTGGAGAAGCTGGATAAGGCGGCTCGCATGCCGAGTCTTCAAGGGTCTGTTAAATCCGGTATTTTATTCCAACTGGCCGCGGCCTGGGAGAAACGCAAGAATTATGACAGGGCCTATTCCTATGCACACGACGCTAATGAGTTGAGTCGAAAATTTCTTCCTTATGATGCAAAGGGCCATCGAAACAAGTGCGCCCGGTTGCGTTATGCCTTTAATAAGGCTCTGTTTCAACATCGACAGGACTGTGGGATAGATGCAACCCTGCCGGTATTTGTCCTGGGTATGCCACGTTCTGGCACAACACTGGTAGAACAAATCCTGTCGGGACACAGTGAAATTTATGGTGCGGGTGAACTGGGCGTCATCCCTCAACGTATTCAGGGCCTGAACCGGTGGGAGCGGCATGTCGGGTCGGGCCGCCAGTATCCGGATTGTGTTGACGATTTGTCAGCCTATGTTACTGCGGGCATAGCTAATGGAATTGTCGAAGAACTTCAGGCTATGGCTGCAGAAGAAAAGCCGACGGCAAAGTATGTGGTGGATAAACTGCCCCATAATTTTGAGAATATTGGTTTCATCAAGTTTTTGTTTCCTCAGGCTCGAATAATCTCTATACGACGTGATCCCCGAGATATTGCCATATCCAATTATTTTACGGATTATCAGGCCAAACATGGTGGTATGGGGTTCGCTTATGATTTGACGGCTATCGGTGAACAGCTGGCCGATCACAATCTGCTTATGCAGCACTGGCATCAAACCTTTCCGGACGAGATCCTGGAGGTCAATTACGAGGATGTCATCGAGGACCTGGAGGGTAGTGCCCGCAGGATGTTTGAGTATATAGGGGTGTCGTGGGAGGAACGGGCCCTGGATTTTAATCAACTGGAACGACCGGTTAAGACGGCATCCGTATGGCAGGTCCGCCAACCTATCTATAAAACCTCGAAGGCAAGGTGGCAACATTATGAAAATTATCTGGGGCCTTTAATTAAAGGTACCAATAGACAGATTATTGCTGACCCAATCGAGATGGTCAGCCTTCCTGAGCCTGGCTTGCTCGGTGATGGAGTATCGCTGTACAAAGAAGAACAATTTGAAAAGGCAGAGTATCGTCTTAAACAACTTCTTCATCATATCCCTGAGCATGCCGCTGCTCATGCCATGCTCGGTATTATCTATGCAAAAAATGGTCATCTGCATCAGGCTATTGTTGAGCTCGAGTTGGCACATGATAAATGTCCCTGGAATAAAGACTGGCGCAGTGATTTGATTCAGGCCTATGAAATGGCTGGTGAGACGGATAAGGTAGAGCAACTTAAACAGAAGAAATCAGCCCGAAAATCTCAACAGGCTGAAGATGAAACTATTGATCCTATTTCAGGGCAAGAGACTGCACATGTGGTATAGGGTAGTTTTCACAACAATGTACTGGCTTTTATTGTCCGTGCCAACAGTATCAACAGTATTCGCGGCGGAACAAATGTCAGGTCTGCAGGCCGCCTTGTTTGCCGCCGTCAGTAATCATCCTGTTGTAAAAGGGCAAAGACAATCGGTGCTGGCCAAAGACTATGATGTCAAAGCTGCAAGGGCGCAACGTTTTCCTACCCTGACGGCATCGGTGGCGAGCCATAATGATAATACTGATCCTATACGTCTATCGGCTAGGCAACCAATCTGGACCTTTGGTCGAATCAGTAGTGGTATTGCCTATTCAAACGCAGACCTGCAAGTTGAAAAGGCCGGTCTATTACAGGTAATGAGACAGATCATCGATAAAACAGCGGCGGCCTATGCCCGGGTGCGTGGTGCCTACGACCAACTGGCCGTGGGTGGGGCCAATGTAACGGCGCTGGAAATACTGTATCAACAGGTCAAGCGTCGCCAGCAGGGGAAAATGGCATCGAGCTCCGATGTGCAACTGGCCTCAGCACGATTGTTGCAGGCGCGGGGACAGCTGATTCAACTACAGGGGGAGCTGGCCGTACGACAGGCAGAGTTATTGGCACTGACACAGTCGATTGTGAATGATCACGAAGCAATCCCTGAAGGTGTCACCCAGTCTACTCAGGTTAATGAATTATTGACGCAGGCCCTTAGGCAGAGCGCTGACATGCAGGTAAGGCAAGAGGCGATTAAGCGGGCAGAAAAAGAGGTGGCCCGGGTCAGGAATGCTGCCATGCCAACAGTCTATTTTCAGGCCGATCGTTATTATGAACAACCAGCCTATGTCAATGGGACGCGTCTGGGTATTGTTGTCGAAGGTAGCCTTGATGGGCTGGGGCTGGTCTCACGCAGTCGAACCAGTGCAGCAACCGCAAATTTACAAGCTATGCAACTGGAGCTGGAGGCTACCCGCGCAGATATTCAGCGTCAGGTATCAAGTCTGTGGACAACACTGCAATCACAGACCTATCAGGTGGAGAGCCTACGCGATTCTGAAAGTGCCTTGCTTGATACCCTGGCCTCTTATCAACGACAGTACGAGTCAGGAAGAAAATCCTGGCAGGATGTCTTGAACATGCAGCGTGAGCTGACCGAACAACGACTGCGTCTAGTGCAGGCGCAATCTGATCGCCAGATAGCTGCCTTGCATCTGGCCAGTCTAGTAGGTCGACTCGATCAAATGGCGGGCCTATAACCGATTATGATGTCAGAGATTAAAACTATGGAAAATGATTTGCCACTTCAGCCCACCATACCAGCACAACTCATTGCGCGGCTATTAACCCAGCTTGGTGTCAATTCATCAGCTGATCAGTTTGTAGCAGATAAGGCCACAGTCCAACCAGCGGGTTTACGGCCTGTTGATCAGGTGCAGTCAGTGCTAGTCAATGCCAATATAAAGGCCGTAGTACCGGTTTCATTGGGCTGGCGTCGTTTTGACCTGCGTTGCTTGCCGGTCCTAGTGCTGCATGATAACAACTGGTTTATCGCTGCGAGTGGTGACAATGAAACCATTGACCTGACCAATGTACATGGCGATACCAAGTCAGTTGATGAAGAGGAACTGCAGAACACGCAGCTGGTCTGGCTGAAGATAAATAAAACTAAAGCAAATCAATCAGCACCACGGTCTGGTTCCAGGGCGAGGCGACTGGTGTGGAAAGAACTGTTCCGGGATACGAGGTGGGTTAGCAAGATCATTATTGCGACGCTCATTATTAATATATTGGCCGTATCGACCTCTCTGTTCGCCATGCAGGTCTATGATCGTGTGGTCCCAACCATGGCCTATTCAACCTTGACTACTATGGTTGCAGGTATGCTACTGATTATTGCCCTGGATTGGATGCTAAAGACACTGCGGGCGCGCATACTCGATAGTATGGCCAGCTCCGTTGATAAGCGTTTGTCACAACGAGTGTTTGATCACCTGTTGCATGTGCAGCTGGATAAGCAACCCCGGAGTTTGGGTACACTGGCAGCCCAGGTCAGTGGTCTGGATTCGGTGCGCCAGTTTTTTTCATCCAGCGTTGTGTTCGCATTAATCGACTTACCGTTTGCATTATTGTTTATTATCTTTATTGGCATTATCGGTGGAGCCGTTGGCTGGGTCTATATGGCCTTGCTGCCTGTCGCTCTGTTGTTGGGAATAGCAACGCAATGGCGATTACGCAATCTGTTGCGCCTACAGCAGATGCGTTACAACGAGCGACAGGGCGTACTGGTGGATGCCATCCGCGGGGCCGAGTCTATTCGCGCAGGTAATGCCTCTTGGCGCTTTTCACAGTTATGGCAGGGGATTACACAATCGATTGCCGGTTATTCTATCCAGCAAAAGGCGATCTCCAATTTTTCCTTTGTGACGACCAGTAGTCTGTCTACACTGGCCTATGTATCGGCAATTGTTGTGGGTGTCTGGCAGATAGAGGCTGGGCTGTTAACCATGGGTGGACTTATTGCCTGTAGTATCCTCGGTGGACGGGTCATATCACCGATTGCGCAAAGTGTTCAATACCTTACCCAGTGGCAAAATGTATCGCAATCTCTGCAGCTGGTGGATCAGGTGCTGGAGCTCGAAACTGAACGACGCGAAGATCAGCAGTTACTATTACCGGATGAACTACCAAAGACCATCCGACTGGACAAGGTTCGTTTCGCCTACCCAGAGTCTCCGATTCAACAGATTGATATTCCCGAGCTTTCATTTCAGTCAGGTGACCGCGTCCTGCTGGTGGGGCCGGTCGGGTGTGGAAAATCTACCCTGCTGAAGACAATAGCGGGTCTGTACCGTCCCAATGAAGGACGGCTTCGTCTGGGTGATGCTGATCTATGGGAGATTGATCCGCAGGTTATTGCCAGTCAGATGGGTTATTTGCCTCAGGCCGTGCATCTGTTTAAAGGTAGTCTGCGATCAAATCTGGCCCTGTCAGGGACGGCGAGTGATTCGCGCGTGTTAAGAATTACCGAACAACTAGGTATAGATGCAATCGCCAGCAGCCATCCATTAGGCATGGATCAACCCATCAGTGAAGGGGGGGAGGGCCTGTCGGGTGGGCAACGTCAATTGGTGGCATTAGCCCGAGTAGTTATCAACCAGCCACGAATATGGTTGCTTGATGAACCGACTGCATCACTGGATAACGATTCGGAGACACTGGTATGGCAGATCCTGGAGAAGAGTATCGGACCAGAAGATATCCTGATTGTCTCAACGCATCGACCCATGCAGGCGATGAAATACGTTAACCGTGTCATTGTCATGCAACAGGGCGAGGTGGTGCAGGATGGAAAACCGGAGAAGATCATGGCACATCTAGCATCAAGACAGCGGAATATCAAGGCCGTTAACCAGAGCTATCCAGCTGCTACTAAACCTGCCAATCAGAAGGGGGGGCTGGATGTTATTTAATCACGACTCCGCAGAAGAACGCATGACAACCAGGGTCGCCCGGCTGGAAAGCTATCATCAACGCCACCATGGACTGTTGCTGGTCTTGCTACTTATTGGACTAATGGCCTTTGTTGTCTGGGCGCTAGTGTTCAAGATTGATGAGGTCGCGAGGGCCACAGGGGAGGTCATCGCCAGTAGTCGCGTTCAGGTGATTCAGTCAGTAGATGGCGGTGTCCTTTCAGCGTTAAATGTGAGAGAAGGGGATCGTGTCAGATCTGGTCAGCTCCTGGCGCGGTTGGATCAAACCCGTGTCGGGGCGTCAGTAGCCGAGGTGCAGGCCCGTCTATTTGCCCTTAAGGCCAAGGCCATTCGATTACGGGCAGAAATAAAACAGGCCAATGAATTACGTTTTCCTGAAGCGGACAGTACCGTCTTTGCTGAACAGGTTGAGATTGAACGGGCATTGTTCAGGCAGCGTCGCAGCGGACTGCAGGATGAGTTGCGCACACTCCAGGTTGCACTAGATCTATCCAGAAAAGAACTGGAGATAGTAGAGGAGCTTGAAAAGGCCGGTGATATCCGTTCTTCAGAAATAATACAGGCACAGCGAGCTGTAAACGAGGCCGAGGCCAAACTGGTTAATCGTCGCAACAAGTTTTATGAAGATGTGCGGCTGGAGCTGGCAGAGACCGAAGATAATATCTCCCAGAATGAACAGGTCCTGGCCCGGCGGCAACAGGAGCAGGCCGATAGTATCTTTACTGCCAAGCTGGCCGGCATTGTGAAAAATATCCGCGTTACAACAGTGGGTGGTGTCTTAAGGGCGGGCGAGGAATTAATGCAAATTATCCCTGTTGATGACGACCTGATGGTTGAGGCCAAGGTTAGTCCGGCCGATATTGCCCGAGTACATCAGGGGTTGGAGGCTACCATTCGTTTTGATCCTTATGATTACACGATATTTGGGGGTGTTAAAAGCCGAGTTACTTATGTCAGTGCAGATACCTTAAAGGAAGAGACACCACAAGGTGAAGAGATCTATTATCGTGTCTATGTTGTGCCGGATACCCTGCCAGTGAAGACCACAACCAACAGGACTCTGGAAATTCTCCCAGGTATGACGGCACAGATAGATATAAGAACCGGTGATCGCACCTTAATGGACTACCTGTTAAAACCATTAAGAAAGACACTATCTCAATCTTTTACCGAAAGATGAGTGCTTAAAAATATTGTTAAAAGAAGTGATTGTTCGATAGATTTAGGTAGGATAGACAAGTGGAAAATTTTTTATCAGGCCTGTTGTTACCATGCTGAAAATAAAAAGGGGTGTTTTAACACCCCTGTAAATTGAATTATTCAGATAGATAGATATTTTCGTTGAGCAGTGAGACTGATAGTTTAACCCTTGCTACTATTAATTTATGGTTGCCTGATTATTCTGCCATCTGATCTGAACTTGAATAGAGTTTTCACCATCGGTAATACCGAAATGATCATAGTGTTGGGATGTTGGGCAATAGGTGATGTTGCACTGGTCATCGACGCTGATATTTCCGAGTACAGGTTTTTCTGATTCCGGAATCCAGAATTGACTGCCTTCGGGTTTTAAATTGGCATCGCAGTAACCCTGCTCAATGGATATGCCAATGGATAAAGCGCCAACCATTATCTGTTTGCCTTTGGTGTTACATGCCTTGTTATTTGCCGCTGTAATCGGCGCTGGTTCAGCGTCTGCCTTATTCTCAGTATTAGTTTTATTCACTAATGATGGCGGAATAACCAGATTGTTGGTAGATTCTTCGCTAATCGGTGGATTTTCCTTAACCAGCATTTGCTGGCTCTCCGGTACCTGGCCCGCACATCCAGACAATATCCCGATGATTCCTGTAAACATTAATAATTTTCTATAGTCCATAACTCCCCTCCCTTAGGTCTGCTATAATATATCGGCCTGAAAATATTTGTAAGCCCTCAGAGATTCAGGTGGATTTGGTTTTCTATTAAAGATTTTTTGTTTCCCTATAATTGAGTACGGTCTGTAGTAGATTAGATGTCACAAATAATTGTCTCAGGAAAATGTATCAGAGTGTGCCCTGCGGTTGTAATGACTCCAGACTTACTGCTTAACATTTAACAGCATCTGCTTGGTAATGTAATATAGTGTGAATAGCAGTCTGTTAATATGTTTAGGGTACGATTTGTTACTGTTTTTTAATTATCTATTT
>CAZYTT010000081.1:0-9547 GCA_964650235.1 uncultured Gammaproteobacteria bacterium
CTACTCACTCTATCAATGTGGTGTTCTCAGGTCTTAGCGCGCCGCAGATCGTCGGGTACCTTGTCGCCTGATTGCAACAATACGATATCCCCTGGGACTAATTGTTCGGCAGGTACTTCAACGAGCTGATCATCTCGTTTTACTATGGCCTGATATGAGAGCATATGGCGAATCGCATCAAGTGCCCTTTCTGCCTTGCCTTCCTGAATAAAACCAATAATGGCATTGATAATAATAACGCTGAGTATAACAGCCGTGTCTACCCAGTGTGCCAGCAGGGCCGTTATGAGGCTCGATGTCAGTAGAACGTATATAAGTACATTCTTGAATTGATAAAGCAAACGCCTCAGTGGGCCCTGTCTCTGTTGTGGTCTGATACGATTGGGTCCGTATTGCCGTAACCGTTGCTGAGCCGCTGTTGTTGAAATGCCGTCAAGAGAGCTGGAGGAAAGGGAAAGCGCAACGCCGATCTCCAGGGCATGCCAGTTAGCGTCTATAGACGTAGTGGTACCCATAGTGGCCTCCAGAAAAAACACAGTTAAGTTTTGATCTTATTCGATAGAATAAAGGATGTATAGACTGATCAAGTCATTTTACAGGTATAACAGGTAGTAGATTATTGCATGACAAAAATGGTATGGATTTATTTAATAATATCGAATAACTACTTGTGCCCGGCCGGGACAGGATCTAAAGTAGCAGTGTCTCAATTTAGTCTAACTTGTCTGAAAGGGAGGAGATAAAATGCGCGCTCTAATGTTATTTTTATTGCTGTCAGTACCCGTTGGTCAGCTCTATGCTATTGACGGGAATGACAAAATCAATAATGCCAATCAACTCTATTCACAAGGTAAATTTTCACAGGCCTTTGTAAATTTTTTACCCCTGGCTGAAGAGGGTGACCCTGATGCACAGGATATGGTTGGTATGATGTACATGCTCGGTGTCGGAACTGACAAGAACTTTGCCCTGGGGGCATTGTGGTTATCCCTCGCTGCACAGCAAGGGGTTGACCATGCAGCGGAGACACGGGAAAAATTAATCGCTGAATATAGACAGGAAATACTCGACGATTTAAAGACTATGCATTGATTTTGTCTAACTAACTCTCTTTAAGACGGCGACTAAAAAGGGTAATGATATAACGGTAAAAATGACTAAGATCCAGGCCAACGGCAAATGCTGCGGGGATGGCTATTAAAGTGACTACCGTTGCAAAGATTAATCCCCAGGACAGGGCTAATGCCATAGGTGAAACGAAAAAGTCCAACCCACCCCAGCCATAGGCAGTGGGTAGCAGTCCTACTATGGTTGTCATTGCTGTCAGCAAAACAGCCCGTAATCTGCGCCGACCGGCCTGAATGATTGCCTCATGTGCCTCAACCCCTTCTTTAATTGCCCGCTGGATAAAGACTAACAGGACCAGTGAGCTGTTAACGACAACACCGGTTAAGGCCACCATGCCCAGCATCGAGAAGAATGAAAGTGGCATGGGCTTCCAGTAAATATTATGCAGATAAAAACTGACAATGATACCAATGGCGCCAAAGGGAATAGCCAGCATAACAATTAGGGGGTAGCTCATATTGTTGAACTGAATGGCCAGAATAAAAAATATGGCGACCAGGGCAAACAAAAAGGCAATGGCAAGATCGACAATTGATTCCTGGTTTTTTTCTTCTTCACCGCCATAGCTTACGCTGACAGATTCAGCGAGGTCACCAAGCCAGTCAGCCGTGTGACTTCGTACCTGTTTATTGAGGGCCATACTGGTGATTCGTTTGCTATCGATATCAGCAATGACATTAACGATACGGATGCCATCCTTGTGACGTATGGTGGTAAAACCATCCACCTGTTCAAAGCTGGCTATCTTGTGTAGTGGAATCAGTCCCTGATGGTGATTAGGAATCAGTAACTGACGCAGCTGCTTTAATTCGCGCTGTTGACCACTTGGGTATCGAATTGTTACATCGACCTCTTCAGTACCTTGATGGAGACTGGAAACAGTGAGTCCACCGGTTGCAGCGCGAATATGTTGCGCCGCCGTTGCCAGATCGACACCGGCATAAGTTGCCAGTTGTCTATCGAGATGAACCTGTAATTCGTCATCGCCCTGTTTCAGACCACTATCAATGGTAGTAACACCATCGATCTGAGTCAGATAGGTCATAAGTCGGCGAGCGGCCTGTTCACTCTTCTTGTCATCGTTGCTGGAGATCTCTGCCTCCAGTGCCCTGCCTACGGGTGGTCCAGGTCGAACCTCGGTAAAGGCGATTTCAAGGGCAGGGAACATCGCCGGGATTGTTTCAGCCAGTGACTGCATTTCGGTTAAGGCATTATGCTCGGGGCGGCCCAGTGCCGGCGTGTAAATAGCGCGGATCTGACCATAACGGGCGCCGCGTTGGGTCAACGGGTCGCCTTCGTCAAAGGAGATGTCGCCTGTTTTAATCAGCGTTGCCTCAAGGTATAGAGGTTCAATTCGATCACGGATTTCCTGATCAATTTTTCGCATTTTGGTACGCATGGCATTGAGGCTAGTGCCTGCAGGTGCTGTTACGCGTACTATAAATTCTTCAACACCTGCTGGTGGAAATAATTGAAAGGGCATGGTCCTGGCCAGGCCCAGGGCCGCTACCAGTACCGCTACGGCAATGAGCATAGTCAGCCAACGAAAGCGAATTGCCTTGACCAGTATCCAGCCGTAGATATTCTCCAGTAATTTTAACCAACGTCTTTCCGGTGGGTGTTTATTGGGATTTGTGACATGGGCTACATGACTGGGCAGGATTAAAAATGATTCCAGCCATGACAGTAATAATAACGTTATGACAACAATGGGTATGGCGATAATGAATTTACCGATTATGCCGCTAACAAACATCATCGGGATGAAGGCCGCGATGGTCGTCATAATAGTGGTAGTTACTGGGCCTATGAGTTCCAATGCACCTTTTACTGCTGCATTAAACGGGTTCATCCCCTGTTCCATGTAATAGGTGATGTTTTCTCCAATGATAATTGCATCATCGACAAGCATACCCAGCACCATGATAAAGCCCATCATCGAGATCATGTTGAGGGTAATGCCATTGATATAGAGTATAGCCAGGCCAGATAAAAAGATAATGGGGAGTCCCCAGGTAGTGGTCATTGCCGTAGAAAAGCGAAGAAACAATAACAGGGTTATAAAGACCAGCCCGAGACCGACGATGCCATTATTGGTCAGCACACCCAGGCGCATCCGCGTCAGCTTGGAAAAATCCTGGAAGGTTGATGTCGTTACATCCTGACCATAATTAGCAGGAATTGTCCTGATATAATCCTGAACTGTATTGACGGTATCGATTATATCGGCATCGGTCTTTTTTAAGATCAACATCGACAGTGCAGGTGTACCACCGACATCATAGGTAACCTGGGGTTTAATTAAATCTTCAGTTATTGTTGCGACATCTCTGAGCCGCAAGACCCTGTTGGCATCGTTGCTGCGTAATACCAGTGATCCAGCATCTTCAGCATTACTGAACTCGCCGACAACGCGGACTACTTTTTGACCACTGTCTGTTTCAATATCACCACCTGGTACGTTCAGATTCCAGTTTTGTAAGGTTGTTGCAATATCACCTACAGAGATGCGTTCTTCTACCATTCGATCAGGTTTAACAGTCACCCGTATCTCGGCCATGCGATCACCCAGAACGACCACCTGAGCGACGCCGGGCAGGGCTAAAAGATCATCCTTGATCTGATCACCAAACCGTTTCAGGTGAAGCTCATCTACAGGTTTTGATACGGCGAGTCGGATGATAGGAAAGACGGAGCCATCAACTTCGGTGACGAAGGGATCGTCGGGCAGGTCTGAAGGAAGTCGGGCACGATTAATGGCCAGGGTAACCTGATTTGACAGCTTGTCGCGATTCGTCGCATCGGGATCGACTTCAAGGGTTATACGACCGGAGCCTGGGAATGACATCGAGATCATCTTGTCGATACCATTTAGAATTCTCAGTTCCTGTTCTATTGGCGTAATAACCAGCTGTTCAATCTCCTTGGGGGATGCGCCAGGGTATTGAGTATCGATCTGGATGATATCCAGATTTACATTGGGGAAGGCCTCACGATTGATACTGAACATCGAGTAGATGCCCAGGGCCAGTAAAAATACTGAAACCAGATTGACAACCAGGCCACGGTTAACCAGAAATGAGATGATTGCTTGCATGACTTAGTGTTGATGTCCTTGTTGATGAGACTTATTAGCTGCTGCTGAAGTAGGCTTGATAATGTTTTTCCACAGGACACCCCGGAGCAGGTCGAGGCGATCCTGAGTGCGCTGATAATCTATTTTTTGCAGCGCCAGTTCGAGTTCACTGGTCGCTGTTTCATTTTCAAACTGTATTACCTGGTCTATAGTGATGCGACCAGCTCGATAACGCTGTTCTGCCTCATCGAGTTTGGCATGTTCACTGCTGACACTGAAATTATAGGCCTTTATCGCACTGGCTATTCCTCTCAGGTCTGCCAGGATTTTGGCAATGGTATAGTCAAGATCCCGGGTAATTTGCTTACGATTTTGTAAGGCTATGTCACGTTCCAGTTTGGCCTGGAAGAGTGCGGTATCATTACTGCTGTTATCGAGTGCTCGACCAAATTCAACCTGTACACCACCGACTATTTCGTTATTGTGAATACCGCCACTGGCACTATCACCATTGAGTCCGCGATGTCCGATCGAGAATACCAGGTCCAGCTTGTCCTGGTTACTATTCAGTTGGCGTTGAATGACGCTATCTGCTAGGGCAATTTCAGCGGCATTAATTAGCAGGGCGGGGCTATGAGAGGTAATGTCCCTGTAGATAAATTTCAGGTCATCAGAATTAGGCGTGCGGTCATTGCTAGTTAATGTCAATGGAGTCTGCCAGGGTTGACCCAACAGACGATTAATATTAATCAGTTGATTGGTTCTGGCCAGACTTAGGACCTCAAGCTGGGCCTCGAGTCGACGTAATTGCGCATTGGTCTGGAGTTTATCCTTGTCTTCAGCAATACCAAAATTTACCCGGCTGACGATAAACTGATGCAGGCGCTGCGTGTGTTTAATAGTCTCATTGACAGTATTGATACGCTTCTGTGTCGCCAGCATCCCGGCATAGAGGTCGATAAGCTGTTCGGCCAACTGGTCAAAGAGGCGTTGCTTACTGGCAGTCAGTCGATTTACAGTAACATCAGCCTGTTTGAGTTCGACCTGATAGTCAATATTGTCCTTACCCTGACGCAGGGGCTTGCGGTATTGCAGTTCAAGACTGCTATTTAGCGCTGGATTGGGCAAGGTAGGGAGTGTCAGATCCGCATCGTCACGATTGATGTTGGTTGAGACAATCATGCTGTCACCATCGACCAATTGCCGGGTCATTTGCCCCCCGACATTAAGTGAGGTAACAGGGCTACCAAAAAGTGACATATCTTTTTTAATGCCAGCTTGTACGCCCAGTTGCCAGCCCAGGTTACTTTCAATCAGGGTGGCCGTCTGCCGGGCTTTTTCAACCTGCAGGGTAGCTACCTCTATTGAGGGATAATAGTGCACCACCTGTTGTAATAACTGTGACAAGGTCATCGATTTTGGTGGTGTTGTTTGTCCGTGGGCAGTACTTACGCTCAAAAACAAAAGGCACACGAAAAAACGGATTAATCTCGAAGTCATAGTAGTTGCAATTTTTATTGGTTATAGAGGCGATGTGAAGACACATCAGTGTCATCTTATTCAGACATCATTAATAAGAACGGAATTGTAATGCACTCACACTCGATTAAACAGCAGTTTCTATTGGTAAGGTAATTGTTATTAACAACCCACCAGTCGTATAGTTTTCAGCAATGATTTGCCCCTTATGCAGTCTGATGGCGCGATTTGCGATCGCCAACCCAAGGCCATAGCCACCACTGTTCCTGTCACGGGCCTCGGATAAACGGACAAATGGTTGAAAAATATCTTTGAGACGATCATTCGAAATCCCCGGTCCATGATCACGAATGGCGATTTTGACAGTGTCCCTATTTGCGACCAATGTAACTTCAACAGTCGTATTTTTGGCGGTGTTTTTGATGGCATTACGGATAATATTTTCAATTGCGCTATGAATTAGCGTTTCATCGATATTCAGTACCCTGGCGTCTGCAGATACTAAAATTACCTGACGTTGATTGGACTGAGCTTCATAATGGGCATCACCCACAATGGTCTCTATAAGCTGTTTCATGTCGGTGGGGCGACGATTGAGTGGTCGCGCACCGGTCTCCATCCGCGCCAGTGACAGGACCTGGCCAATTAATTCATTCAGACGTTCGGCCTCTAGTTCTATCCGGTTCAGTTCATCTTCAACCTGACCATTGCCTCGTTGTCGGGCCAGTTCTAACGCAACTTGTAGACGGGCCAAAGGTGAACGTAGCTCATGTGATACATCACGTATCAGGTGTTGTTGTGACTGTACCAGGGCCTGTAACTGCTCTGCCATGCGATCAAAATCTATCGCCAGGGCTGCAAGTTCATCATGACGACGGCCCAGTTCATTGGCGACCCGAACATCAAGATCACCTGCCGTTAATTTCTGTGTGGCCAGGCGTAGTCGGGTAATAGGACGGGTTATATGGCGGGCCAGCCAGAAACATACCAGGCCACTGATCACTAGCGCTATCAGGATACGAGAGGGCGTAAATAGCAATGTTAACGGGTGAGGGCGTCGAAACGTGGTAATAACCTGGTAAGGCATATCATTAGGTGGTTGTACTAACTGGGTAATAATCCAGTGAGGAGTATAACCTTCAGGCGTTCGCATACCCGGTCCGAGAAAACGTTTGATCCGAGGTGGGATAGTCTTGCCCAGCCGTTGCTGGCCATCAATACCTATAACAAATAGCTGGGTATACTTGCGATGTCTGCCACTGTCATACCACTTTTGCAGACCCTCCAGTCCCTGTTGCTGGAGTACTAGAACAGCCTCATGGCTATGTTGTCGAAACTCCCTGTAGGCCTGTCCCATGACATTTTCACCTTCAATGTCACGCATTTCATAGGTTGTCCAGGCGACGCCCGCGGTTAATATCAACATCGCGGTCCAGAACCAGAAGAATATTTTCCAGAATAAACGCTGCATCAGCTGTTCTGTTCCTGTGTTGTTTCCACTCGGTTGAGATTACTTGGAATTACCAGTTGATATCCCTGGCCGCGCACAGTCTGTATGGGTGACTCGATACCATTCAAGGGGCCGAGTTTTTTACGCAGGCTGCTGATATGCATATCGATACTACGGTCATATCGTGACATTGGTCGGCCTAATGCCTGTTCTGACAGTGCATCCTTGGTTACCAGGTGGCCGGCATGCCGTACCAGGATCTCCAGCAGGCTATACTCAGTGCTGGTCAGTGTCAGGGGTTGCGTGGCCAGAAAGGCGCTCCGCGCAGCAGGTTCCAACATTAATTCCCCTATGAAGATCGGTTCAATTGCCTCATTGGTCTCGCTCAAGATCGGTTGATGGCGCCGCAGGATGGCCCGGAGATGGGCTACAAGTACCCGTGGGTTACAGGGTTTAGGCAGATAATCATCGGCACCCAATTCCAAGCCCACAATGCTATCGATATCATCACCACGTGCAGTCAGCATTAATACCGGCGTATGTTTAAATTGGCGTAGCTCACGCAGGACATCAAAACCATTCATGCCGGGCAACATGACATCAAGAATAATGGCGTCATGGTGCTGTAGTCGGGCAAGCTCGAGACCGCTGGGCCCGTCATGGGCCATATCGACGGTAAAGTCCTCGGTAGCCAGGTATTCAGCCAGCATCTTGCAAAGCTCGCTATCATCGTCAATTAATAACAGATGGTTCATGATCTTTCCGCCTGTTCGTAGTGGTTAACATTGTGCCATGCAAGCCCGACACAAGTGTAGTTCTAAGCAACTGAATTACATGATTTTTGCTAATATTTACCTGAATTTACACTGTCCTGACCCAAACTTGCATGCTGGCAGGATACACTGGCCGCGTGTTTGAGATTTTGTGTTTACAGGAGATAACACTATGAAACTGAATAAATGGTTCACTGTAGGTTGTGCAACAGTCCTGACGGCGGCAATGCTACAGCCCGCACTTGCACACGATCGCCGAAGCAATGATGGCTATGGCTATAGTTACGATAACAGTTACGGTGGCTCGAGGATGGGTATGCCGGGGCATAACGGCCACTATGGTAATGATCAACGTGGCCCCCATGGCTATGGGCACCCGGGAATGAATCATCATGGCATGGGTATGAAAGGCCTGGGTAACCGTCTTGATCTGAGTGATGAGCAGGAAAAGGCCATCCATAAAATTATGCGTTCCAGTCGTAAGGATTTCCGCAGGTTGGAAGAGTCAATCCGGGATAAGCGTTATGACCTGTATGATCAGGTAGATGCAGGCGCCGATAGTAAAAAGCTGGATGCACTTGCAGATGATCTTGGTGCCTTAATGGCAGAGCGTATTAAATTACGTGTGCAGATGCGTATGAATATAATGCAGGAACTAACCGCCGATCAGCGCGAGGAGGCGCGGGATATTCCCTTCTTCGGTCGTTAATACCGAAATATCTAATCCTCCTCTCTGGTGACACCCGCCTCCTGGATTCCTCCCTCTCCCAGGGGGCGGTGTGTTTACAATACTTTTCAATAGTGTCATGAATCGTTTTATGTTGGGCGCTACGTTGTTTACACTTGCCTTTTAAGCTGGGCTTCGACATTATCCTGTCCAGCGCTGATTTACGGATTGCTCCTAATTATTAGTCCAATCAGGCTTGGTTCAACTCGATGAACCAACATTTCTACAAAGCTTCAATCAGGTCATCAATCCCTGATAGCCATTGATTTAATGAGGGTAGTTAGGCAGAACCAGGCACTGAAGGATACTGATCCGTTAATATTCAGGTTCCCGTTGGCGCAACCCTGTTGTACAACAAGATGGCGGGACTCATTATTAACCTGATCAGTCATCATTCGATTGTGAGACGAGCTGGCTTCTGGTAATGTGTGAGTCCGTTCTGACCACATACCGAACGGTAAACATTTAATGACAAAATTTATATTCGTGACCGGTGGTGTCGTTTCTTCACTAGGAAAGGGCATTGCCTCGGCATCACTTGGCGCTATTCTTGAGGCTCGTGGCCTCAAGGTTACTATGATTAAACTGGATCCCTATATCAATGTCGATCCAGGCACTATGAGTCCATTTCAGCACGGTGAGGTCTTCGTCACTGAAGACGGTGCCGAGACTGATCTTGATCTTGGTCATTATGAGCGCTACATCCGTACGCGGATGACGCAGCGCAATAACTTCACCACTGGCCGAATCTATGAAACGGTTTTAGCCAAAGAGCGTCGCGGTGAATATCTCGGCGGTACTGTTCAGGTTATTCCCCATATTACCGATGAGATCACACGTCATGTTATGGCCGGTAGTGGCGATGCCGATGTTGCGCTGGTAGAGATTTGAGGGACAGTTGGTGACACATTCCC
>CAZYTT010000082.1:0-8709 GCA_964650235.1 uncultured Gammaproteobacteria bacterium
TGGAGTTCCAAATAGTAAACCACTCACTACAGGTTTCTCGACGCATTCTGGTTCTGTAACAGGGCGAAATGTTAATGCAGGTATTCAGTCAAGTACGGTTGTTTGTTCTGGGTGCAGTTCAGTGCCAGCAGCATCTACTATTACACCAGTGCATGCGGCACCTACGCCAGTACCTGCAGCAGCCTTGAGAGCAAGGGCAAGAGTTAGAACCGTTTCACGTGGTCCTGCACGCCCACGTGTGACAAGGAATACAACTACAAGTCGTGCTAATATTTCTGCAAATAAGGCGCAGAATATAAACTTTAGACCTAGAGTAGTTCGTGTTCGTACTATGCGACCAACGGTTTCTCGAGTCTCAAATAATGCCCCTTAACCATAACTGGTTACAAGTTTAGTTATTTTGACCAAGGTATGCGGGCTTTTAGCCCGCATACCTTTTTTTATGAATGAAATTTGAAGTTTTTCCTTAATATTAAGATAATAGCAATCTGCTTCCGCCCTGATAGTATCTTCCATTGCAAATAAAACAATACAGTCATCCGTTGATCCCAGTAGTTATTGCATGTTTAATGCTGATCAATAGCACCACTGTGGCGGCAGACAGCCCGTCCTTTTCGCTGGTGGATGCCTATCAATTAGCGCAGCATAATGATAGTACTTCATCGGTATTTCGTGCTGAGGTTGAAGCCAGTAAGGCGCGAACGCGACAGTTTCTGGCTGCGATGCTACCCAATATTAATGTCTCGATTTATGGAAATGCACGTCGTTATAAAGATTTGAATTTAGGTACTGTGCCTTACAATGACTCAACATTTTCTACTGTAGCTACTCAACCCATATATCACCCCGAACGTTACTCCAGCTATCAGTTGTCCAAGATACAGTCAGAGATAACGCAGACACAATATACCTTTACTGAACAAGATGTGATGTATCGTGTTGCTAATGCCTATTTTGATGTGTTGATTGCTCAGGAGACCCTGGCGACAGTGAAATCGCAATCAACTGTATTTACCCAGTTGTATGCTCAGGCTGAGGCGGCCTATAAAAATAACCAGGTGTGGGTTACTGATGTAGACGAGGCGAGGGCGAGCTATAATCAGGCTCATATTCAGACCATTAATGCCAAGAGTGATCTTGAGATCAAAAAACAGATATTACGAAAATATACCGGTAGAGTGCCAGCCAGGCTAGCTGTGTTTCTCGGCGAAGAGAATCTCATCCCTCTGGTCCCTGATGAGTTGTCGCAATGGGAAAAACTGGCGCTGGAAAATTCACCAAACATTAAATTGGCGAAACAGGACCTGGATGGGGCAGCTGAGGAAATCGATATTGCCACGGCGGGTCATTACCCCAAGGTTGACCTGATCGCCAGTTATTCGAAACAAAATCAAACCTCAGACTTTTTTCTTGACTCTACCAATGTCGCGGCTGGCTTGTTACTTGAGCTGCCAATTTTTCAGGGTGGCGATACTTCGGCTAGGATTAGCGAAGCCAGGGCTAAAGTGAATAAGTCACGTTATAATCTGCATGATATAACAGAGCAGGTGTTAATGAATGTGCGCCAGGCCTACCTGGAGGTCAGCAATAATCGCCTGTTGGTGCAGGTAACCAAGCAGTCATTTGAGTCCAGTCAGGCCGTATTGGAATCAACTCAGCTGGGTGTGCAAAACAATATACGTAATAGTCTGGATGTCATTAATGCCCAGTTGTCACTGTTTGAGAGCCAGAGGGCTATGGTGAGTGCCGCCTATAATTTTTTAAAATCGATGCTGAGTCTTAAAATTGCAGCCGGTACGCTGACAGTCTCAGATCTACGAATTATGGATCGTGTATTAGCAGCTAATCGCTAATAGCGGGCCTCAAGTAGCGAGATATTTTGAAAGTTTTTGTCTTAATTTAGCTTGAACAGTAAAATTAACGTTAATTGACGGGTCTCCTGCTTGTTCTTCAAGGGCTGGTATAATAGAGTGGCACCTGCTTGTAAGGCCAGAATTTTTGTCTTGGCAGAGAATTTAGTATTATTGTCTATTTTTGCGAGAGTGGCGGAATTGGTAGACGCGCTGGTTTTAGGTACCAGTGGGGTAACCCGTGAGAGTTCGAGTCTCTCCTTTCGCACCAACATTACTAAGTAAATTTCATTAACTTTTTGTAATATAAGTAAATTCGGGGTAGTAAGATGCAAGTTTCTGTGGAGGCTGTTAGTGGTCTAGAACGTCGTATGACGGTAACTCTTCCCGCTGAGCGCGTAGATAAAGAAGTCGAAAACCGACTTAAATCCTTGTCCCGCACGGTAAGGATTGCGGGCTTTCGCCCAGGCAAGGTGCCAATTAAGGTTGTTGCCACGCGGTATGGCTCACAGGTTAGAAATGAAGTCGTGGGTGAGCTGACTCAGTCCAGTTTTCGTGAAGCGGTAAACCAGGAGCAACTGCGTCTCGCAGGAATGCCCCGGATAGAGCCGAAACAGATATCTGCTGGCAGTGACCTTGAATATACGGCGATTTTTGAGGTCTTTGGTGAGATTGAGCTAGCCCCAATTGGTGATGCTGTAATTGAAAAGCCAGTGGCGACAGTATCAGATGACGATGTCACTGCGATGATCGATAAGCTGCGTCAGCAGCGGGCCACCTGGAAAGCGGTTGAGAGACCAGCACAGGAGGGTGACCGGTTGATGATCAATTTCGAGGGTAAAATTGAAGGTGAACCCTTCGACGGAAACGCCGGTGACAATGTAGCCATTGTCCTGGGTTCCAATAGTTTTATTGCTGGTTTTGAAGAGGCCCTGGTCGGTTTAAATGCTAGCGATGAGACCCAGATTGACCTGGTTTTTCCGGATGATTACCGCGCAACAGAGCTCGCCGGTAAACCTGTGACCTTCGCTGTCAAGGTGAATGAAGTGGGTGAGGCTGAACTACCTGAGGTTAATGCTGAATTTATGCAGAGTTTCGAGGTCACAGGTGATGATATCGAGACATTTAGCAGTGAAATCCGAAATAGCATGGAGACTGAACTGGCCCAGGTGATCAGGGATATGACCAAGTCAAATGTCATGGATGTGTTATTTGAAAAAAATGCGATTGATGTCCCTTCAGCCGTGGTGGACAGCAGTATTGACGAATTGAAGAACCAGATGAGGGCCAATATGGGTGATCAGGGCAATCAGGTCGATGCCCTGGATCATGCCGTATTCGAGCCGTCAGCAAGACGTAAGGCCGCCCTGGGCATGTTGGTGAGTGAAATAGCAAAACAACAGGACTTTAAGGCCAGCCCGGAACAGGTTAAAGCGATGATTGATAAGCAGGCGGAATCCTATGATGAGCCAGATGAAATCATTCGTTGGTATTATTCAGAACCCTCACGTCTGGCAAATATTGAGTCCCTGGTTGTCGAAGAGATGATTGTGGACTGGATTTTAGATAATGCCAAAGTGGCTGAGAAGGCGATGACGTTTGACGAGGTCATGCAAAAGCGACAGGGATAACCCTGTAGATTCAAGGGCTTGATATATTGGTGTAGCTGTCGATACAGATAAGGCCTGTAGCAATAACATATTAAAGCACAGGCCTGTTTGACCGATCATATAATTTAAGTGTAAGGAGTCGTCGCGTGACAAGTATGAATTTAGTACCGATGGTTGTAGAGCAGTCCTCTCGAGGTGAGCGGGCCTATGACATCTATTCACGGTTGCTCAAGGAACGAGTGATTTTTATGGTGGGTCAGGTTGAAGACCATATGGCCAATCTGATAGTAGCCCAGCTGCTTTTTCTGGAGTCAGAAAACCCGGATAAAGATATTCATCTCTATATCAATTCACCCGGTGGCTCTGTCACAGCGGGTATGTCGATCTACGATACGATGCAATTTATCAAGCCAGATGTTAGTACTATGTGTATTGGTCAGGCAGCCAGTATGGGTGCCCTGCTGTTAGCTGGTGGTGCCTCTGGGAAACGCTATAGCCTGCCTCATTCGCGGATGATGATTCATCAACCATTAGGTGGATTTCAAGGTCAGGCAACTGATATTGATATACATGCGCAAGAAATACTACGTATCCGCGACAAACTAAATGATATATTGGTTAAACATACAGGCCAGCCTAAAGAGCGCATTGAAAAAGATACCGATCGTGATTTTTTTATGTCAGGTACAGATGCAGCGAAATATGGATTGATCGATAGTGTGCTTGATCAACGTGCAGGTGATTAATCAGGGCCTTGACGTTAGACTGCCTCTGGTAAAGGGGAAACTCAATATGATTGGAGTCTGTTATGAGTGACGATAAACATAATGATGGTGATGATAGTGAAAAGCTATTGTACTGTTCGTTCTGTGGTAAGAGTCAGCACGAAGTTCGAAAACTGATTGCGGGTCCATCAGTTTTTGTCTGTGATGAATGCGTTGAACTCTGTAATGACATTATTCGTGAAGAGATTCAGGAAAAATCGGCATCTATGCAAGGTAGCAAGCTACCTAATCCGCATGAAATTAACGAGATCCTCAATGATTACGTCATTGGACAGGCGCGCGCCAAAAAAGTCCTGTCAGTAGCCGTTTACAATCACTATAAGCGACAGGAATTTTCGGCCAAAAAAGACGAGGTCGAGCTGTCGAAGAGTAATATTCTGCTAATAGGCCCCACTGGTAGCGGAAAGACCTTGTTGGCCGAGACTCTGGCGCGGTTGTTAAATGTACCTTTTACCATTGCTGATGCCACCACATTAACCGAAGCAGGTTATGTGGGTGAGGATGTTGAAAACATCATTCAAAAGCTGCTTCAGAAATGTGATTACGATGTTGATAAGGCGCAGCGAGGTATCGTCTATATAGATGAGATTGATAAGATATCACGTAAGTCTGATAACCCATCCATTACCCGTGATGTATCGGGTGAAGGTGTACAACAGGCCTTGCTAAAGCTCATTGAAGGAACTATCGCCTCGGTTCCACCTCAGGGTGGCAGGAAGCACCCGCAACAGGAATTTTTGCAGGTTGATACCTCGAATATCCTCTTTATCTGTGGTGGTGCCTTTGCTGGCCTGGATAAGGTTATACGTGATCGTTCAGAAAAGGGTGGTATTGGTTTTGCTGCCGAGGTCAAGAGCAAGGATGACAAACGTAATATTGGCGAGATCATTTATAATGTTGAGCCAGAAGATCTAATCAAATATGGTTTGATACCAGAGTTTGTGGGCCGATTACCTGTGATTGCCACGCTCGAAGAGTTAAGTGAAGAATCGCTGGTACGTATCCTGACAGAACCAAAAAATGCCTTAACCAAGCAATTTAGCAAGTTATTTGAAATGGAAGGTGTGGAGCTTGAATTTCGTGAAGATGCCTTGTCAGCGGCAGCTCGAAAGGCAATGGAACGGAAGACTGGAGCCCGGGGGTTACGCTCGATTATTGAACAGGTACTTTTAAATACAATGTATGACCTGCCATCGATTGAGAATGTGACCAAGGTGGTTGTAGATGACGGTACAATTAGTGGGGAATCTGAACCACTAATGATCTATGGCAATAACAACGATCAGCAGGTGGCTTCTGCCAATCATAATGAGTAGAGCTAGATATAATTACTGGTGATTTCTTCAGGGAAAAACAGAGTAAAGCCGTATATTGCGAATACAGTATACGGCTTTTTTATTGAGTACTTTGTCGTTTGCCTTGATATTTAGGTTAACCATCCGCATATATAGTTAAAGGTTTAGCGTCTTCGTGACATTTGATGTCGCAGCATAATTGAGGTAGTTAAAATGACCGGCGAAACAGAGAGTGCAGATTCAACTTTGAGCACCTTGCTTTATCCAGTGTTACCACTGCGTGATGTGGTTGTTTACCCTCATATGGTAATCCCGCTATTTGTTGGTCGCGAAAAATCGATCAAGGCACTGGAGTCTGCTATGGAGGCAGGCAAGCAGATCATGTTGGTGGCACAAAAGAATGCTTCTATGGATGAGCCAACGATGGACGATATTTATAGTGTGGGTACTCTGTCGACAATTCTCCAGTTACTCAAGTTGCCTGATGGCACTGTAAAGGTATTAGTAGAGGGCGTAGAGCGTGCTCGGATGGTTGATTTTGTCGAGTCAGGGGATTTCCTTGTTGCCGAGATAGAGCAACTAAATTCTGCTGATATGCCTGAGCGTGAAGCCGAGGTTTTAGGCCGTTCGGTGCTGGCTCAATTTGAACAGTATGTGAAAATGAATAGCAAGGTTCCTCCGGAAATTCTCTCTTCACTGGCAGGTATAGACCATAATGGCCGTCTGGCTGATACAGTGGCCGCACATATGACGCTCAAGATCGAAGAGCGACAGGAGTTGCTGGAGACGATAGATATAAAAGAAAGGCTTGAACGTCTGCTTGAGTTGATGGAGTCCGAGCTGGATTTATTGCAGGTAGAAAAACGCATTCGCGGTCGTGTAAAACGACAAATGGAGAAAAGCCAGCGTGAGTATTACCTGAATGAGCAAATGAAGGCCATTCAAAAAGAGCTTGGCGACATGGATGAGGCTCCTAACGAACTGGAAGAGATCGCGGAGAAAATTGACAAGGCAGGGATGTCTAAAGAGGCCAAGCAGAAAGCCACGGCTGAGCTCGGAAAATTAAAAATGATGTCACCAATGTCGGCTGAGGCGACGGTGGTTCGTAACTATATAGACTGGATGCTTAATGTGCCATGGAAGAAGCGGAGCAAGATCTGCAGGGACCTGACCAGGGCATCGGGCGTACTTGAAGAAGATCATTATGGTCTAGAAAAGGTAAAAGAACGTATTCTTGAGTACCTGGCTGTTCAGCAGCGAGTTGCCAAGATCAAGGGTCCAATACTGTGTCTGGTGGGTCCTCCAGGCGTCGGAAAAACTTCCTTAGGACGATCTATTGCCAGGGCTACCAATCGAAAGTTTATCCGTATGGCGCTGGGTGGTGTCCGTGATGAAGCCGAAATACGTGGCCATCGCAGGACCTATATAGGCTCCATGCCCGGTAAGATTATTCAGAACCTGGCTAAGGTTGAGACGCGGAATCCGCTCTTTCTACTCGATGAAATCGATAAGATGGCAATGGATTTCCGCGGTGACCCGGCCTCGGCATTGCTGGAAGTGCTGGATCCCGAACAGAATAACAGTTTTAACGATCACTTTATGGAGGTCGATTATGATCTTTCAGATGTGATGTTTGTCTGTACGGCAAATAGTATGAATATACCTGGTCCATTGCTGGATAGGATGGAGGTTATTCGTTTATCGGGTTACACCGAGGATGAGAAGGTCAATATCGCCAAGCGGTATTTATTACCGAAACAGATAAAAAATAATGGGCTGAAAGATAAGGAATTAAAACTGACCGAGGGTGCCCTGCGGGATATCGTTCGCTATTATACTCGTGAGGCGGGTGTCCGTGGGCTGGAGCGGGAGATTTCAAAAATCTGTCGAAAGGTTGTTAAGGGCATCCTGTTAAAGGACATCGCTAGCTCTGCCTCAATCAATTCGCGTAACCTGGCAAAATTTCTCGGTGTAAAGCGTTTTCGATTCGGGCGGGCCGAGGAGTACGATCAGATTGGTCAGGTTACCGGGCTGGCATGGACTGAAGTGGGTGGTGACCTGCTCACTATTGAGACTACGGCTGTCCCAGGAAAGGGAAAGCTGACAATTACCGGTCAATTGGGTGATGTGATGCAGGAATCTGTTCAAGCCGCTGTGACTGTTGTGCGTAGTCGAGCGTCTGTGCTTGGTATAGAGAATGATTTTTATCAAAAGAATGATATCCATATCCATGTGCCAGAAGGTGCAATCCCTAAAGATGGCCCCAGTGCTGGCATCGGAATGTGTACTGCACTAGTCTCTGCCTTGACCGGTATACCTGTTCGGTCAGATGTAGCTATGACTGGAGAAATTACCCTGCGAGGTGAGGTTCTGCCTATTGGTGGCTTGAAGGAGAAATTACTGGCGGCTCATCGTGGTGGAGTCCGAACAGTATTGATACCGGAAGAGAATAAACGTGATCTGGTAGAAATGCCCAGGAATATCCAACAGAATCTGGAGATCAAACCAGTGCGTTGGATAGATCAGGTATGGGAACTAGCATTACAACATCAACCTGCTGTAGATACAGTAAAATCAGGTGGAGAAGGGTCAGTAAAATCCAAGACTGGAAAAGTAAAAAAAGGTACGTCGATACGGCCACATTAATAATGCTGTCATTGTCCCTTAATTTAGGGACTGGGAAATACTATTTTGCCCAGTTACTTGACAGCGCGTTGGTCGGTTGGTATAAATGCGCGCTCAATGCGTAAATGATGTATTTAACTGTACGCAATGGGAACCGCTGATAAATCAGTTTTCCCTCTTTAGACAATCCGGGAGATGTTGAGTGAATAAATCTGAGTTGATCGATGCCGTAGCATCAGCCGCCGATATTTCAAAAGCAGCAGCGAGTCGTGCAATCGATGGGATGACTGATGCAATTGGTGGTGCCCTGAAAAATGGTGATCAAGTGACATTAGTAGGCTTTGGAACGTTTTCTGTGCGTGACCGCGCGGAACGTAAAGGACGTAATCCTCAGACGGGTGAAGAAATAACTATAAAAGCTGCAAAAATTCCGTCATTTAAAGCTGGTAAGGGACTTAAAGATACAATAAAATAGGCAACACTTCGCTTGGGTGCTTAGCTCAGCTGGGAGAGCATCGCCCTTACAAGGCGAGGGTCGCAGGTT
>CAZYTT010000083.1:0-5831 GCA_964650235.1 uncultured Gammaproteobacteria bacterium
GGGCAACTCTTGCTTCAGCCTCATCCAGTTGTGCCTGTATTTCGGTGGCATCAATACTTAATAATAATTGTCCCTCCTTGATTTTGCTGCCTTCGGAGACATGGAGTTCTCTTATAAAGCCCATGATACGTGAGGCAATATCAATGCGATCATCAGCTATTAAAGTCCCGGTGGTACTATAGTCTTCACGAATACTACCCGTATTGACAGTCATCACTTTTGCAGCAATTGTATTGGTCAGTGATTGTTCAACCGGAGGTGTTTGTTCTTCACAGGCTGAAATGATGAATGCGGTGAATAAAATGGTCAAGATTCTATATACAGGTTTCATCTAAAAATTCCTTATTATTTTGCTTTGCCATCATCACAATAGACATGTTTCACGGCGGCGATGATGGAAATGTAGTTGGGGTCGGCAAGGCAATAGAAAATTTGTTGGCCATGACGTTCACCTCTGACTATGTTGAGGGAACGTAGGCGGGCTAGGTGTTGTGATAGTACGGGTTGACTGATCTTTGTCTGTTCGATTAGCTCGCTAACGTTCATCTTGCGAATGATCAGGTTGCATAATATCTGCAGTCTGACTGGGTGGGCGATAACGCGCAGGCTGCGTGATGCCTTGTCGAGTTGTTCGGGTCTGGGCATTTCCATCGCGCCATTATATATAAATATTAATATATATGTAAAGTCATATATATTAATTCGATGAAAGCTATGTGATGTTAATTAAGGATTTGATTTTACGAGTTTTGGGCCCTGGTCAGGCGATACGTTGCCGACGTCTTAATACTAGCAAACTGCCAATCAGGGCAATGCCAAGTGATACACCGCCAACTGGGTATTCAACCATATAGACGACCGGTGTTAATGCGAAACGTGTTAAGGCCAGCAGGTTGTCATGTTGACTAATATAAGCAGCAATAGGTGGCGAGGTTTGATAGTAGAGGTCAACCAACCAGCGTCCCGTTGCACTGGTCATCAGGATGTTGTCGCGAAACTGACGCAGTGCTAACACATGTTGATCCAGATAGCTGCCATAGGCTGCAGTGGCAATAAAGCAACCATTGCCTGCTCTAGGTCGAAAGCTGGGTTCAGGTTCAACGATGGCGGTAACTTGAGTGTTGTTATTAACCAGGTTGATAGTGTCCGTACTAGTTGTAGCGGTGGCACTGAAGAGATAGGAATTTGCTGTTGGAGTTGAGACAATAATTCTTGAGCTAACTGCACCATTAGCCCAGATTACATCTGGCCAGTCGCAAGCCACCTGATTGCCGTTGATGCTGCAATTAATTGGTAATGATGCGATATCAACGGTCATAGTCGTTGGTACAGTAAAGGTTAATGATGTGCCCAGGGCCTGACTTTCAATGCCGAAATTATTACCATTGTTGGTAACAACGGCTGTTAGCGTAATTGGGTCGGTGACAAAGATCTGTTCTGGGCCAACGCTGAGTTCAATGCTTAAGTCTGATTCAGGCGAAATAGTGCCGGTGGCATCGGTAGCCAGGATCTGGGTGCTGACAGAATTATTGGTTGTATCGGGGTCATCAGCAAATGAACTACTTACCGTGGCGCTAAAATTGATAAGCGTGTCAGCGTTATCGGGTGTCTCAAGACTTGTCATAAAAAGTGTTAATGAGACACTGTCGCCCGACGTGAGTGTCAATAGAGACTCATCTAGTAAACAGGTCCGTATTAATCCAGTAGCATCACAGATAAGTAATGGGCGGGTCTGGAAATCTTTTTCTACAAGTATCGGATCAATAACAGAAGCAATGGTATCTGTTGGCAGGTTAAGTGTCAGTTTTACATCAGAGGCAGCGTGAATGCCATTGTTGGTAACGGCAATACCATAGCTGAATACGTTACCTTCAACAATCTGAGTGGCTGAGGGTGTTATGGTGATGGCAAGGTCAACAGATTTTGGCAAAACCGATGTATTGACGGTAGTGACATTGTCGCTACTATCGCTGTCGATACCAGTGAAATTTAATTGGGCCGTTGTATTTAGCGAGCCAGCTAAAGTGTTAGGTTTAGCCGTTATGTTCTGTATCAAAGATACTCCACTTGCCACGTCACCAAGTGCGCAGGTCAATATCTGGTTGTTGAGACTACATCCGTTGGTGGCTAAAACCTCTATTTCTACAGGTAAACTGATTGTAAGGAGGCTATTGCGGGCAATGGCAGAACCATTATTCGAAATAATAAATTGATAAGTGAAGGGGGTAGTGGCGATGATATTGGAGGCCGGACTGCCATCAATCAGAGTTGCACTGCTTAGGCCTAGATCGGTGTGGGTACCGATATCTGCATTGATGTCCAAGGTTAAACTGGCGCTGTCATTTGAGGGGTTTTGATCAGTGGTGGAGGCCGCTAATTGAGTAATCGATGTAGATATTCCGGCATCTGTTGAAGTCAGTAAGGTAAGTGATTTAGCCAGACCTGTTGTGAATGTTCCGGCTGCCCAGGAGCCGCTAGTATTATTGTAGGTGGTACTGCTTGTTGCGCTGTCATCACTGATATAACTTAAACCGGTAGGTATTAATGATGTGATACTTTGGGCCGTTGATGTGGCGGGGCCATGATTGCTGGCAGTTAGAGTTATAGCTGTGTTGTCACCCTCAACTACGGGGTGGGGGGAATAGGATAGTCGCAGGCCGATATCCGACCACGAACCGGGGTCGCTTGTGCCAAGTTCATAGGCGCCTATGTCGCAACCGGGTATCGTCCGGGCAACACCACGCTGATCGGTTGCGCCAGTGATACAGGCTCCGCCATTATCGGCGACGCTACCTGAAGGAATGGCGAAAGTTTGCGTTGCACCACCTAGGCTAGCTAGAGCGGGTAGGATGAAGGATTGAGCCTGGACGTCATTAGTGTTATTGAGGCCGCAGCTTGAATCATTATTATTGACTAGATTGTTGTTGGCTGATGTCAATATGCCGCCATTATCTACTGTACAGTTGCTAACTGTCGGTGGGGTAGCCGAAAAGCCAACAGTATTATCGCTAATTAAAGAATTGCTTATGGTCAGCGAAGCCCCGTTCGCGACACGTATGCCGCCACCGGAGATATTGGCGCGATTATTAGCGATAGTCAGTCGGTTTAACTGTGCAGTTCCAGATTGAATATAGAGCCCGCCGCCGCTACCAGTTACAGATGGTGTACCATTCCATGTCTCAGGTGAATCGTTATTGCTGATAGTAGAGTCACTGAGCGTTATTGCGCCATTTGCACCATTTAAAAATCCGCCACCCAAAATTGCGTGATTATTATTGATCAGGCTGCGGTCTAGATGTGCTGTGCCCGCATTGTAAATGCCACCGCCATTGCTGCCGCCAATTGATGGGGTGGAGTTATTATTTTCTATGGTGGAGTTGGACAGGGATATTGTGCCATTGTTTAAAATACCACCACCGCTATTTTCAGCGGTATTATTACTGATTGTGGTATGGCTTGCTACCAATATCGATGCTGTGCCATTGAAGATTGCGCCACCCGTACTAACTGTGCTCTGGTTATTGTTAATATCGACACTGTTTAAAGTAAGTTCGCAAGTATTAAGGAGGGCTCCGCCGCCACCAATACCGCCACTAAACGTGTTACTGGTTAGTACGCTATCTGAAATGGTCATCTTAGAGGCGTTTGCTACAGCGCCCCCCCCCGTAGCTGCCGTATTTCCATTAGTCAGTGTAATTCCACTGATATTAACAGTAGAATTTCCGGGAAAGGTCTCCACGATACGGTCGATGCCGCCGGCATCAATAATAGTTAGAACTGATCCCTTGCCTGTCAGGTTTAGGCTTTCGGTGATATCCAGATCACCGGTGACCGCATTATTGTCACTACCTGTCTGTGTCAGAAGATAAGTGCCCGATGTGAGATTAATGCTATCAGGTCCAGGCCAGGCATTCGCTTCCTGGATGGCGGCCCGCAGGCTGCATCCCCCATTGGTGTTCTGGCAGATGCCATCGCCAGGGTTAATGTCATTGAGATCGGTGAGGTCAAGGGCATTAAAACTAAATGCTGTGGTCAATGTGGGGTAAAGCAGTGCAGTAACGACAAGTGCCTTTTTGAATGATGGAATTAATTTGATTTTACTGCCAGACATCGCTGTTACCTTGAAAGGGTAATGAATGAAACCGAGACGATCTACATCATATGTAGTTAGCGTACCGCCCAATTTTAGCATAATTTAGGATGATTGCAGATTATAGGCGAAAGTCATTGGTTAAAAAACGATTATTCAAGGTAAGTGAGTCAACCGCCGCTGTTAATTCTATTATGCTTTGCTGATAAGTAGTGAGGTGTAGTTGCCATTATCGAAATAGTACTGCAGTCGCCGGGAATATGTGAATCTTATGTGGCATCGATTAACTAATTGATTATTAATGATAATTTAAGATGACTGTGGTTTGATTCAGATATTTTCAGGTGGTTTTTGGTATAATCGTAATAATTATGGTCTACGCCTTTTCAAGGGCTTATGGTAACCATTCAAGCAGCTGAGGCTAGATGAGGCAGTATTACTTGAAGTCGAGAATGTCCCCAATATACAGAATAATCGTCCCTGTCATTGTGTTGGCGCTTGGCTTGCTGCTCCAGTCGTGTACAGCGACTGTGAGTGATGATGCCATTATTGGTAATTTAGTCAATATAGAGATATCCAACAATGTTCCCCAGACAGTCGCCAAGACTCTGGAAATAAAGCTGGTAGCTGTTGGTGTCTATAGCCATACAGCTAATAAGACGAATCTGACCAAGGCTGTCGTGTGGCAGTCGCAAAACCCTGATGTGCTGGTTGTAAGTAACGCCAAGGACGAAGAGGGGCTGGTTAGAACGGTGGGAGTAGGAACGGCAATAGTCACCGCGGGAGTTCCACGATCCGGTGTTTTTAGTGAAATCGAGGTGACTGTAGAGCCAGCACCCTTGAAGTCACTCTCAATTAGCCCGGACGGTTATTCAATGCCACGTGGGAATGATGTCCAGTTTAGTGTGGCAGGTACTCTTCGCGATAATAGTGTTGTAGATTTCACTGATCGGGTCGACTGGATAATTGGTGCATTTTCAGCAGATGATCAAAAGGCTGGCGGTGTGGCTAGCAAATGCTCATCATCTTTTTTACCAGTTCTAGATTCAGGTAACGTACCAGCAGATCAGGCCAAAATTGATGCACTGGCATCATTAAATAACGAACCTGCAGATAAAGGTTTTGCCCAAGCATCAGCACTGGCCCTTAATGACCCGGCTTGGTCCAGTGATGCTGGCGGTTGCGTCAAGATAGTTGCTGCATATACAGATGAAATTGCCGGTCTAGTTGTCGATGTTAATGCACTCAATGTCCGGCCTGCTGAATTGCTAGGCCTGGAAATTTCTCCTGGTAGTATAGTGCTCAATCCAACAACCATTGGTGGTCAACAATACCGTGCCAATGCAGTATTCACTGATGGTCGATCTATAGACTATACGACAAAGGCTGCCTGGTCGGTTTCGGGGGCCGGCGTTGCCGCAATCTCTAACGCCTCTGGTTTTAATGGATCTTTGACGAGCCTTGCTAGTGGCGTAGAAACTATAACTGCTACCGGAACTATTACTGAAACCAATGAGACCATTAGTGGTAGTGCTCAGCTCGTTGTGACGGATTTACCACTAGCGCAGATTAATATTACACCGGTGGATACCACATTAAATTTTGATGATCAGCTGCCACTTGATACAAATATTTCATTAAAGGGTACCGGTATCTATAGTGATGGAATTTCACAAAATTTGACTCAATGGCTGGACTGGTCGACGTCAGATGCAACAATATTAACTGTTGACAATAGCCT
>CAZYTT010000083.1:5931-8556 GCA_964650235.1 uncultured Gammaproteobacteria bacterium
CAGCAGGAAGAAACAGTAAATGAAGTGCTTGAATGGGATGTGTTGCCGACCTATGACCCTGTAACTAATGAAGTCGATCCTACTGTCTATCTGACAGTTAGTAATGAACCAGGAAGTAAGGGTATTATTACAGGTATTAAGCAAACCCCGACCAACCTAGATAATCCAGATGTTGGACCAGTAAGAGTATCGGTAAGGGCTAGATACCTTGATGGCTCTGGTGCCCCAATCTTTAATCACCCGACCGATGGTAGCGAACCGGTTCCTATAGAGTCGGTAATGCTCGTCACTGTTACAGACCCTCGTTTGAAAAGTTATGAACTGCTACCTTTAACATCGACTATTGCGCAGAATACGCAGCAACGGTATAGTCTCTGGGGTATCCTGACCGATGGTTCACGTCAAAATTTAACTTTCTATTATAAGACGCGTTTATATTTAGACTCGGTCGTTACTTCAGCTAAGTTACTTGAGCGGCAAGCTATTGATTGCCCTAATGGGGTTAAATATTTCTACAGTGATATCGGTGTAGTACAAGCGCTATCACCATCAAATATTCGTGTCCATGGATGGTACGACTCACCTCGTAATACTCGCTCAGTTGATCTGACTATTACTGATGCGCAGTTAGAATCGATATCTGTAACTTCGGCTGACAGTGCTCAGATTGGCGCGCCTCTCAATATAGGTGATGTACGTCAATATGCGGCTATCGGACACTTTAGTGATAATAGTACCCAGGATATTAGTGATCTGGTTACATGGTCGGTCAGTTCTCCCTCCGTTGCCACTGTAGAGAATCGTGATGTTTATGATTCTGTTTGTAATAACAGACCGCTCGCAGTAGAGGGGCGGGTAACGGGGCTATCAGCCGGTACCACTGATATAATAGCTACTGATCCGATATCAGGTATCAATACTAATTTGGAAATTGTAAGTGATATTGGCAACTCGGTAAGTTTGACCGTTCAATAGAACGGTTATTTTATCTCCGCTTCATAGCAAACTGAGCATCAAAATGTCTTGAAAATAGATCAAGTTCAGGATGGTAATAATCGCCGGTAATATTAAGCAAGCCTAGGATGGTGTGATCAACAACATCGGCTTGATAATGGAGATTAATTATTTGATTCTTCAGTTCATCATTATTGATTTTCGATCTCCCACTCCAGAAAAGAAATGGAATCTCCCACATCTCCGGGGCGCGATGATTATGCCCAGAAAAATTAGTATGGTGTGCAACATCCTCGCCATGATCTGAAAGATAGAGCCAGGCAGTATCCGGGTCATGTTTTTCTATGAGTCGTGATAACAGATTGGATAGAACAAAATCTTCGTAACGAATGGCAGAGTCATAGTAATTTCTGAATTTAATCGCCCAGCGTGAACGCCCGGCTGCTAACAATTGGTTATAGACCTGGTCTTTAGCATCTTCAAAAACCGCAAATGACTCTGGATACCGAAAATTATAGGCTGGATGAGCGCCGAGGATATGAACAATGATTAGTTTTTTTTGTGCAGGGTCAGCAAGCGCTTTCTCATAAGGTTTTATGACAATAGCATCATGGGAACCTTCACTCCTCGAGCCGCCCTGATTAGTAAAGGTGACTTCATCTGCCTGGGAGGCAAGTATCGATACAACACCCGTGTTTTTTATACCCTGATTGGTTATCCAGATAACTTTATAGCCCAGATGTTTTGCGATAGTGACAATGCTGGGTGTCGATTTCCACAGGTTCGGAGCGTCTAGTGTTGCTGGCGTGAGGATCTTGGTAACTGATCCAATTGTCGCTGCATCTGCAGATTTAATGTTTTTGAAAATCAATAAATCCTGTTTGTATTTCTCCAGCTCTGGATTGGTCTTTCTTTCATAGCCATAAAGAGACCAATTGTGGCGGGTGTCACTCTCGCCAATTACCAGGACAAGCGTATTTTTGTCAATTGGATTAGAAAGACGCATGCTTGCCAGGGCTGGGTCCTGAGCCGTTTTGGCTAAAGTCTCTTGTAGCGACATGGCATTAGCTAATTCAATCTGCCACTTATTGTAATAGTAGGGGAAATAATACAAGGGATTTCCACGTCGTAATCCTGGGTTGAAATGAAGGGCAATTAACAAAAAAGTAAAACAGGAAACTGCTATCCAGGTCCGTTTTGTAGTGGGGGGCAGACATTTTTCAGTACGTTGTGAGCTTTTTACAAAAACAATCCAATAGGCAGAAATGAATAAGGTAAATGTGATGAAATGGATTAAAATATAACGCCAGTATTGAATAAAAAACTCTTTAGATTCGTTGGTATTGGTGCTAAATATCGATTGAATCACTACGAGATCGTCTTGCTGGACGCCAAAGACGTCTCTAACCGTAGCCTGAAAGGCGATGTTTAGGCTAAGAATTAACAGTAGGGTAGTGATTAATGAGTTAAGGTTAATTTTACCCGTTAAAATTCTTCGCCAGTAAAACAATGTAGTGAAGGTAAAAAAACCTAAAATGACATTTTTGGCCGTTTGTGAGTAATTCAATATATCAAGGGCGTAATAAACTAAAGGGTAAAGTGTATATGCTAGCCCTTTAACTTCCGCTCTTTGCCGTGATAGGTAGGATAATATTGTCATATAAGGCCAAT
>CAZYTT010000084.1:0-8480 GCA_964650235.1 uncultured Gammaproteobacteria bacterium
CCTGGTTGTCCACCGCGCCGAGCGGGCGGAAAGTCCGCAAACACCAGCAGGACGGAAGTAATACCCCGCGGGCCCCCCCCCCCGCCATGAAGTATGGCGGGCCATTGGCTCGACAAGGCGCATCTCCCCGCGCAGCAAGCTCTGATCAAAGACGTCCATAGGTGTCTGCAGCCGGGCCATCATCCACGTCCCTCCTGCAATGCCTGTAATAACTCTGTAGATATCATGCCAACATCACCGGCACCGGCGGTTAACACCACATCCTGGTCGAGCAGGATACCGCGCAACAATTCGGCCATATTCTCGTCCAGCTCAACAAACACCGGGTCAATCTGCCCCCGACTCCTGATGGCACGACACAGCGCTCTGCCATCAGCACCGGCAATAACCGGCTCACCTGCCGCATAGACATCCATTACCAACAACACATCGGCCTCTGATAGGACGCGGGCAAAATCATCAAGCAGGTCACGGGTACGGGTATAGCGATGAGGTTGAAAGACCACAACGAGACGCCGATCAGACCAGCCCTCCCGAATAGCCTGAATGACCTGTTCAATCTCATTGGGATGATGACCATAGTCATCTATTAGCAACATCTGACCTGCTGTAGTTGCAATCTCACCCTGGATCTGGAAACGCCGATTAATCCCCTGAAAACCGGCCAGACCTCGACAGATGGCAGCATCATCTACCTCCAGCTCATGGGCGATCGCTATTGCCGCCAGGGCATTCAGGACATTATGACGGCCTGCCATATTCAGCGTCACGTCAAGCCAGTCAGGACAGTCCTTACGCCCGACATGAAAGTGACAACTCGATTGCGACTGACTCAGATCAGATACATAAATATCGGCATCGGGACTAAAACCATAGGTCACGACAGGGCGTGTCACATCAACCAGTATCTCCCGCACTACCGGGTCATCAATACAGAGCACGGCCAGACCATAAAAGGGTAGATGATGGAGAAATTCAATAAACGCATGACGGAGGCGATCAAAATCACCGCCATAGGTATCCATATGGTCGGCATCGATATTTGTCACCACGGCAACCATGGGTTGCAGACAGAGAAAGGAGGCATCACTCTCATCGGCCTCGGCAACCAGGTACTGACCCTCGCCCAGCTGCGCATTACCACCAATACTGTTCAAACGCCCACCAATCACAAAGGTTGGATCCAGCCCACCCTCAGCCAGCAAACTAGCCACCAGACTGGTGACCGTAGTCTTGCCGTGGGTCCCCGCTACAGCAACGCCATAACGAAAACGCATTAATTCGGCCAGCATCTCAGCCCGAGGCACAACGGGTATATGCAATCGCTGGGCCTCAACGACCTCTGGGTTATCATCATGCACGGCCGTCGATCGCACCACGACATCACACTCTGACACCAGCGCCGAATCATGACCGACGGCTATAGCGATACCGAGTCCTTGCAGTCTCTGGACCACGGTACTGGCCTGCCGGTCAGAACCTGAGACCTGATAACCGAGGTTTGACAAGACCTCGGCGATACCACTCATACCGGCACCACCAATACCAATAAAATGAATCTTGCGCACCCGCCCCATGCGTTGCGCATTATGGCGCGCTGGCACAAGTGTCGCTGATACCTCAGGCCTGTTAATGCCCTTGATGCTGGTATCAACCATGGGCAGCCTCCTTACAGGCCCTGGCTACCTGCTCGGTGGCATCGATACGGGCCACTGCCCGGGCGTTATTGGCCATCGCCAACAGGCGTTGCCGCGCCATTGGCTCAGCGCCATTGTCGCCCCCACCCCAAAGCTCCGTTAACTGGCCTGCCAACCACTCCGGGGTTAATTGAACCTGCTGCTGCAGCTGTGCCGCATCAGCACTGACCAGCCAAGCGGCATTGGCCGTCTGGTGATCATCAGCGGCATAGGGATAAGGGATTAGAATTGCACCCACCCCAGCTGCCGCCAGTTCAGCAATCGTTAACGCACCAGCCCGACAGATGACCAGATCGGCCCAGCCATAGGCCGCTGCCATATCGGTGATAAACGGGTCAATCCGCGGCGCCTCAACCTGATTTTGAAAGGTCTCTGTCTGACCCTGTGCATACAGTGTCCGGGTTGCCTCATAGGTGCGTGCACCGGTCTGATGCCAGACTTCAACAGCTATCGCTGGCGGCAATAGAGACAGACTAACCGGCACTGTCTCATTCAACGCCTGGGCGCCCAGACTTCCACCCAGAACCAGCAGCCGCAGGGCGTTGCCCCGATCGGCAAAACGCTCAGCCGGCAGTGGCAGGTCAGCAATTTCCCTGCGCACAGGATTACCTGTTACGCAGGGATCAAAGCGCTGCGGCAATGTATCCGGAAAGGCCTCCATTACCCGGTCAGCTACCCGCGCCAGTAACCGATTGGTCAGGCCTGCCACCGCATTCTGTTCATGAATCAACAGGGGCCGCTTTAACAACCAGGCCATCAGTCCCCCGGGGCCGGCGACAAATCCGCCCATCCCCAGCACGGCCATAGGCCGTATGCGCAGCAGGATAACAGTTACCTGAAACAGTGCCCGTAATAATCTAAACGGGGATAACAACCAGCTCATCAGGCCTTTGCCACGCAAACCGCTGACACTAACCCACGCCATATCAAACCCGGCCTGCGGTACCACAGTGGCCTCAAGCCCCTTATGCGTCCCCATCCAGACGACATCGACACCCTGTTCACGCAGCTGCTGGGCCACCGCCAGGGCCGGAAATACATGCCCGCCGGTACCACCTGCCATGATCATAATCCGCGTCATCATTTGCGACCTCGTCTCGGGCGTGACTGAGGCACCTGACGGCGTCCGGCCTGACGACTATTGGCCGCCTGCCGAGACTCCAGGTCAACCCGAAAGATCAATGCCACAGCAATCATCATGACCACCAGACTACTGCCACCATAACTCATCAACGGCAGTGTCAGGCCTTTGGTAGGTAACACACCCAAATTGACACCAATATTGGTGAAGGCCTGTAATGCCAGCCACAAACCCAGACCATAGGCAAGATAGGCAGCAAAGGCGAGATCGACGCGTTCAGCTCGACGTCCAATGATAAAGGTACGTACAACCAACAGCACAAACAGACCGATAACGATTGCGACCATCACCAGACCCAGCTCCTCAGCCAGGACTGCGAACATAAAATCGGTATGGGCCTCGGGCAGATAGAATAATTTCTGAATACTGTTACCCAAACCAACACCTAGCCACTCACCCCGACCAAAGGCAATCAATGCCTGGGTTAACTGAAAACCACTGGCAAAGGGATCAGCCCAGGGATCGAGAAAAGCCGTCATTCGGGCAACCCGATAAGGCGAAGAATAGGCCAATAGCGCCAGCGCCGTACCGACCAGACCAAACAATACAATAAATTGCCACAGACGGACACCCGCCAGAAACATCAATGCCACGGCTGTGGTCATCATAATCGCGACGGCACCGAAGTCGGGCTCCAGCAATAGCAACAGGCATAACACCGTCAACAGGGACATCGGCTTGATAAAGCCCATCAGGCTCTCACGAACCTCATCGCGACGACGCACGAGATAGCCGGACAGGTAGATAATCACAAACAGCTTAACCAGCTCAGAGGGCTGCATATTAAACAGTCCCAGCGACAACCACCGTACACTGCCGTTGACTTCGCGTCCCAGACCAGGGATTAGCACCAGTAATAGCATAAATACCGAGGCAATCATCAACAAGCCACCACTCCTGTGCCAACGTTCCAGGTCGATATTAATTACCGTCACTGCCACTAACAAGCCGAGTGATATATAGATCAACTGGCGCGTCAGATAATAAAACGGCTGACCCAGTTGGCGCTCGGCAATACCCATTGAGGCTGAACCCACCATCACCACACCCAGCCCCAGTAGCGCCACTACAGCCACCAGAAACCAGCCATCATAGCCGTAACGAAACAGATTCGGATGACGGCTGTCTGATCGCTCCCAGAAACGCAGACTGATCGGCATTGAGCTCACGATACGGCCCTCCGCACGGACTCAACAAAGACCTGTCCACGATGATCATAACCCTTGAACATATCAAAACTGGCGCAGGCCGGGGACAACAGCACCACATCGCCAGGATGTGCCAGTTGCCCAGCCAGCGTAACGGCCTGATCCATATCACCGGCATGGACACAGGTCACGACATCCGCTAACGCCGACTCTATCAATCGCGCATCGCGTCCGATCAGGACCACGGCCCGCCCCCTGTCAGCCAGTACCGGTCGCAGTGGTAAAAAATCACCGCCCTTGGCCAGACCACCAGCTATCAGGACCACCGGCTGATCCAGACCCTTCAGGGCAGCCAATGTCGCCCCGGCGTTAGTTCCCTTGGAGTCGTTGTACCAGCTTACCCCGTTACTCTCGGCTACCCACTCCATGCGATGGGGAAGCCCGCGGAATTCTCTCAATGCCAGCAACAGCCCCTCTGGTCTCAGATCTGACCGAGTGGTAGCAACAACATCTAACAACGTGCGGGCCAGGGCCAGTGCGGCCAGGGCATTGGCAACATTATGCCAACCCGCCAGTTTAAGGTCGGTGACAGCCAGTAATGGCTTATCACCACGGGCCAACCAGGGCTGACCCGCAACTGCCAGGACGCCATAATCGTTCGCTCCTGGCTCGGCCAGGGTAAACCCAAGCTGGGACCGACCCGGTAAGTTATTGCTCATTAATTCGGGTTCATCACGATTAACCACCACAACACCCTGGCCCGACCAGATACGTTGTTTTGCTGTTAGATAGGCAGCCAGATCCTCATATCGATCCATATGATCGGGGCTGATATTAAGCACCACACTGGCAACGGCATTCAATGACGACAGTGTCTCCAGCTGAAAGCTCGACAACTCCAGCACATAGACATCCGGCTGCTGGCCTGCCAGCAGATCGAGTGCTGGAACACCAAAATTGCCGCCCAGCCGAACCTCACAGCCACACCGCTCCAGCATCGCAGCAACCAACGCCGAGACGGTACTCTTGCCATTTGAACCGGTAATAGCAATCACCGGCGCTGTTGCATGACGGACAAACAGTTCTATATCACCGATCACCTCGATACCCTGAGCCTGAGCGGCAATAATGGCCGGCTCCTGTACTGATACCCCGGGACTGACAATAATTTGTTGATAATCACTGAATCGAGCCACGTCAAAAGGACCCAGGTTAATGGCCTTGGATGGTAATAACTGTGCTAATTCATTCATCGACGGTGGATCCATGCGCGAATCCCAGACAGCAACTGTGTGACCCTGGGCGAGCAGAAAGCGCACACAGGACAGGCCCGTCTGGCCCATACCAATAACCAGGGTCTTATTACTTTGCGCCCGTCTGATATCGTCGTGATTACCCATAGACTCCACTTCGTTAGTCTTTAACTGCCTGTGCCCGTCGCGCTGCATAGCCATATCAACGCAGCTTTAAGGTTGCCAGTCCAACCAGTACCAGGATGATAGTAATAATCCAGAAGCGCACAATAACCCGCGGTTCTGGCCAGCCCTTTAATTCAAAATGGTGATGCAGAGGCGCCATCCTGAAGATGCGCCGCCCGGTTAACTTGAAGGACCCAACCTGGAGGATGACCGACAGGGTCTCAATGACAAAGACCCCGCCCATTACAAACAGTACCAGCTCCTGACGCACCACGACTGCAATCACACCCAGCGCCGCCCCCAGGGCCAGAGCCCCGATATCACCCATAAACACCTGGGCAGGATGGGTATTAAACCAGAGAAAGCCCAGGCCCGATCCGACCAGAGCCCCACAAAAGACGGCTACTTCACCCACACCCGGGATATAAGGGATGACCAGATACTCGGCAAATTTGACGTGACCGGTGACATAGGCAAAGACCCCTAATGCACCGGCAACCATGACTGCTGGCAGGATGGCTAGGCCATCAAGGCCATCGGTCAGATTAACCGCATTACTGGATCCAACAATGACAAAATAGGTCAGCAGGACGTAGAACCAGCCCAGTTCAATCACCACATCTTTAAAAAACGGTATCAGCAACCCGGTCTCTGCCGGGGTCTGGACATTTGTGTACAGATATAGCGCGGCCCCCAGACCAATCACTGACTGCCAGAGATACTTATAGCGCGATGCCAGGCCTTTCGGATCCTGGCGGACCAGTTTCTTGTAATCATCAACCCAGCCAACCACACCAAACAGGGACGTTACGATGAGGACAACCCAAATATAGCGATTACTCAGATCCGCCCACAACAGGGTACTGGCAGCAATCGCGATTAAAATAAGCAAACCACCCATTGTCGGCGTGCCGGCCTTGCTAAGATGGGTCTGCGGACCATCATCACGAACCGGTTGACCATTTTTATATCGACTCAGACGACGAATCATTGCTGGACCAACAACAAAGGATATAAGCAGTGCCGTAAGAACGCCTAGGATGGCGCGCAACGTCAGATATTGAAAGACATTAAAGCCGCTATGATATTGAGCGAGATATTCTGCCAGTATCAGAAACATCCTGCCTCCAGCCGGGCCTGTTTAACCGAGTCCTGGCCCACACCCGGGGCAATCCCGTCAGTGGCTAGGGCGGCAACTACCTGCTCCATCCGCATCAGGCGCGACCCCTTGACCAGTACCGTACAGGGGGAATCAATAGTGTATGTACCCTGCATTAAATCGTGCTGCAGGGTCTGAATCAGGGCCTCATGATCATCACACTGAACCCCACCCTGACCAAAGGTACCTGCCGCCAGACCAGCGAATTCCCCTACGGCATAGAGCCTGGTAATTCCACAGGTGCGAGCCTGTCGCCCAACCTGCTCATGCAGGGCCGCCGCGGCATTACCTAATTCACCCATATCGCCCAGCACCAGCACAGTTTCACCTCGACAGGCCGATAACACATCAAGCGCTGCCCGAATAGAACCCGGGTTGGCGTTATAGGTATCATTAATGAGCCTTATACCATTGATGCCGCCGACGGCCGCCAGACGACCATCTACGGGACGCATGGCCTCCAGACCAGCCTTAATTTGATCAAGCGGTATATCCAGCGCCTGCGCAGCCGCTGCTGCCGCCAGTGCATTCATGACATTATGACGGCCCACCAGCCGCAGGCCGACCGTTATCGGGCCGGCCGGCGTCTTCAATAAAAAGGCATTATCCACAGTACCCGACTCGGCATTGATCTGCGCGGTGACGGCGGCATTATTACGCAGACCAAAACAGATCTTTTCCTTATCGGCAGCCATGACCTGCCAGATGCCAACACGGGCCTCATCGGCATTCAAGACAGCTACACCGCGCGCGGATAAACCGCGAAAGATCTCCCCCTTGGCCCGCGCCACACCGGCAATATCACCAAAACCTTCGAGATGGGCCGGAGCCACATTGGTAATCAGAGCCACATCAGGCTCGACCATATGGGTCAGATAATCAATATCGCCTGCCTTGCTGGCACCAAGCTCAACCACTGCATATTGATGCTCTGCCGTCAGGCCTAACAGGGTCAGAGGGACACCAATTTCATTATTCAGATTTCCCTTAGTCACCAACACCGCATGCTGTTGTCGCAGTATTGCTGCCAGCATTTCCTTGACCGTGGTCTTGCCATTGCTGCCGGTAATCGCGACGACCGGGATGCCGAACTGCCGGCGCCAGTGGGCAGCAAGCTGCCCCAGGGCAACCAGGGTATCTGCGACACAGATCTGGGGGAACGCAATATCAGTCTGTGGTTGACTGACAATAGCAGCAACTGCCCCCGACTCCAGCGCCCGGGACAGATAATCATGACCATCAAAACGGGGGCCCTGCAGCGCAACAAATAATGCGCCGCGCTGCAGGGTACGACTATCGGTACTGATACTGGAAAATACAACAGCGGTCTCAGCAGGTGCAATTAACTCAGCCCCCAGGACCTCCTGCAACTGTTGTAGCGTCATCATGGGTACGCTATTGGCCTTCACTAGGCAGCCTCCCCCAGTATCTCGACAACGCACTGACGGTCACTGAAGGGTAATATCTGATCGCCAACCAGCTGATAGTCCTCATGCCCTTTTCCCGCGACCAGCACTACATCATCGTTTTTAGCGTTCGTCAGCGCATAGCGTATGGCTTCGGCACGATCAGGTTTAACCGCTGCATTGTCAGGTTGCTTAAACCCGGCCAGGATATCTCGAATAATGTCGGCACCGGCCTCAAAGCGAGGATTATCATCCGTGATCACCACATGATCAGCCTGGCGCTCAGCAATGGCGCCCATGACCGCGCGTTTTTGACTATCGCGATTCCCGCCACACCCAAACACACACCACAACTCTCCCTGACAGTGGGCACGCAGTGTAGCCAGCACCTGATCAAGCGCATCCGGTGTATGGGCATAATCAACGATCGCCACGGCCCTGCTCGAATCCCCGGCCAAACGCTACATCCTGCCGCGCACCGGGACGATCTGCTTCATGCTGGCTTAGATGT
>CAZYTT010000085.1:0-8442 GCA_964650235.1 uncultured Gammaproteobacteria bacterium
GGTTTTTTAGATCTATTAATTTAATCAATAATTTTATTATTTGGCTTTAAATGGAGTGTGATCTGAAATGACTTTGTCTCACTCTGGTCGAGCGGTGTTGCTTGATTGCTGCTCGCTAGTCTCCCGGTCAATTACAAACCATCAAGCCTCTGATGATGTGACTTTTTCTAAACTGGAATCGACTTTCCCTGTATGGAAATATTTTGACGAAACTGCGGATGAATATGTGGCAGATCGCATTGATGGCGCACGGATTATTGTTACAAATAAGGTCATACTGGACCGTACCCATCTGCAGTTAGCCGTTAAAGGTCATTCACGTTTGGAGCTGATCTGTATAGCGGCTACCGGGGCGAATAATGTTGATCTTGAGGCGGCTAAAGAACTTGGAGTTGCTGTTTGTAATGTGACTGGCTATGCCACGAGCTCTGTTACTGAACATGTCTTTGCGCTGCTATTGCAATTAATGCGTCATTTACCTGAATATCAGCAGGCTGTAACCACGGGTCTTTGGCAAAAAAGCCGCCATTTCTGTCTGCTGGATTATCCTATCGGTGACCTGGTGGGACGAAAAATCGGTATCATAGGCTACGGTGAGTTAGGGCGGTCTGTTGCGCGTGTCGCAGAGGCATTTGGTATGCAGGTCCTCGTGTGTGAATGGCCAGGGGTAGATAGAGAGCAAAGGTCGTTTGAACAGTTAATAGCGGAGGTTGATGTATTAACACTTCATTGTCCGTTGACACCAGTTACCCATCACTTAATCGGCGCAGATGAACTTATCAAAATGCAGTCTCATGCCCTGTTAATTAATACAGCAAGGGGAGGTGTTGTTGATGAAAGGGCATTGTATGAGGCTTTAGTGCAACGGCAGATTGGTGGGGCTGCTGTTGATGTGCTTAGTATTGAGCCTCCGAATGAAAAGCAACCCTTGTTACAGCAACATTTGCCCAATTTGATAGTAACTCCCCATATCGCCTGGGCCAGTAGGGAAGCCAGGCAGCGATTAATAAATGAGGTTGCTGTAAATATCCAGTACTGGCTGTCTGGAGGAGTCAGGAATCGACTGGTGTAGTCGCTATTGGTTTTGTTAATTATTTATTCAGGTTCATTATGTTAGAAAACGGTAGAAATATCAGAGTAATATTGTTGAGTGTCGGATAGTTGCCGTTACCATCAATTCGATAAATTAATATTTTCAGGTTTTTTAAATAGTTATGGATAATGATAACTGGTCTAGGCGCTTGTTGATCTGGGATTTACCGACGCGATTCTTCCATTGGGTTATGGCGCTGAGTTTTGCTGCTGCCTGGTTGGCATTTGATGATGATCGTTATCTGTATATCCATGTTTATGCAGGATATGTATTGTTTGGTTTATTATGCTTTCGTCTGATTTGGGGCATAATTGGCAGTCATTATTCACGTTTCCATACTTTCGCCCATGACTGGCCATCCGCAACAGCTTATCTTAAGGGGCTGCTGAATGGTCAGGCCGCTCGGTTTCTGGGGCATAACCCAGCTGGATCGTGGGCTATTTTTATCATTCTACTGCTTGGCTTGACCCTTACCCTGTCGGGGATACTGACTCTTGGTGGAGAAGAGCGTCACGGACCCTTTGCCGGAATGTTGTCTTTTGAGACCGCCCATATCTTTCGAGAAATACATGAATGGTCAGCGTGGACAATGTTGGCTGTCGTCGCGATGCATGTTTTTGCAATAGTCGCTGAAAGTATACTCAAGCGTGAAAATTTGATAATGGCAATGATCACAGGCTATAAAGAAGGAGGGGATAGCGGGGTTAGCGTACGGCCCTGGGGGGGTGTTGCAGTTGTATTGCTACTTATTATTGTTCTGGTCTCTTTTTTTACATTTCGTGGTTACCTTGGTTCCACTGAACAGAAGCCCTATTTACCTTTCGTTGGTATTCAATTGCCTGAAAATGATACCTGGCGTGAAGAATGTAGCGATTGCCATATGGCGTATCATCCAAGTTTGTTGCCGGCCAGGTCGTGGCAGCAAATGATGCAGGATCAGCACGATCATTTTGACGATGACCTGGACCTTGATGATGAGGTAGTTACTGAATTGTTAGGGTTTATGCGTAATAATTCCGCTGAAAAATTAAGAATTGAGCCATCCTGGCGGATTTTAAGGACTCTGCCACTTGATCAGACCCCGTTACGCATTACCGAGACAGGGTATTGGAAATCAAAACACGACCAGATTGAGCAAAGATACTGGGATAGTGACAAGGTCAAAAGCAAAGGTAATTGTGCCGCCTGTCATTATGACGCTAAAGCAGGTACCTTTGAGGATGCGGCCATGAGGATGCCGCATTTATAGAATTTTAAGGTTAAACGTGTATGATGTCTGCCTCTGATGACCTTCAAAAAATGTTTTACGGTAAAGAGTGATAAATTGATGCAAGTGAATTGTGTGTGGCAGGTAGTTTTAAGCCTGTTAATGTTGTTAATGATTCAGGTGGTCTGGGGTAAGCCCGGTATTCGTCCTGTCGATAATCCGGAGTATCGTGAGGAGTGTGGTGCATGTCATTATGCCTACCCCCCGGGGTTATTGCCTAAACGCTCCTGGGAAAAATTGATGATCAATCTTGAGAATCACTTCGGCGAGGATGCAGAGATTGATAAGGCTATTAAATCACGACTTAAAATCTACATGTATACCTACAGTGCCAGAATTGACTCGGAGTTTGGTCGTGAGAGGACGATAGCAAAATCCTTGAGTCCATCGGATGTGCCAGAACGAATTACTGGTTTAAAATATATCCGCCATGAACATAAAGACCTGACGCAGCAAATGGTTAAATATAACGATAAAGTCAAGAGTATGTCTAATTGTAATGCCTGCCACACAACGATAGATAGTGGCAGGTTTGAAGAGGATGATATCGTTATCCCCGGATTTGGTCCCTGGGAAGATTAAGCTTATTGGGTGCAGAAGGTGACTAAGCTTTAACTTATCTCTATTACATCAAATCGTAACTGGTGTAGTTGAGCTCTAGTACGCCATTTTAATCGATGATGTTTTTCAATCTGAGGCCAGGGGTTGGCAAGCTCTGCACTTATATCCTGCCAGTAGCTGGCCTGTAAATCACCATTGCAATCACGTCGGAAGCAAACAGGGATTTTTTGCCCTAACACAGCCCGAAGGATAGCCTGGTGAGGATCAATAGCCATTACCCTGGCTGATCGATTGATCTCTGGATAATCAAACATCGCAATCACCTGGTATATTTTCAATTGTTTGTCCAGTCTTGCTCTAAATAAAACTTACTCTGATTGTCATATTAAATCTTAGCGAAAGCGAGAGTGATGTCAGAGGACTGTTAGGTGTCATCCGTTCGACCAGATTTAAGTTGAGTATATTCTATGGGTATTTCATTGATGTGGTTACAATAGGGCCATGAAAAAACATAAAAGTAAACGTCGTTGGCTGGATGAACACTTTAATGATCCATATGTAAAATTAGCGCAGAAGGAAGGATATCGTTCTCGTGCAATTTTCAAACTGATGGAGATCCAGGAGAGGGATCGCCTGTTGCGTCCAAATATGACAGTTGTTGACTTGGGGGCGGCACCGGGTAGCTGGTCGCAATATGTGGCTCAGGTGCTGGATAAGTCTGGTCGAGTAATTGCCACTGATATCCTGCCAATAGACCCTGTTAATGGTGTGGAATTCTTGCAGGGTGACTTCAGGGAAGAAGTCGTATTAGAACAGTTGCTTGAAATAATAGGTCCTGGTGGGGCAGACCTTGTAATTTCAGATATGGCCCCCAATATAAGTGGTATGGACGTTGTCGACCAGCCCCGGGCGATGTATTTGGTGGAATTAGCTGTTGATTTGGCATTAAAAGTGCTGGCAGAACGAGGTGATTTGCTGATGAAGGTCTTCCAGGGGGAGGGCTTTGATGCATTGGTAAAACAATTACGGTCAAATTTCACCCGAGTTGTGGTGCGAAAGCCTAAGGCTTCAAGGCCGAGATCACGAGAAGTCTATATAATAAGCCGTGGATTTCAGCCAAAATAGAGTCGCTGGATTAATGGCTATATTACGAGTGAGTAAAAAGAGAATTGACAATACTTAATTAACTATTCAATGATAACAGCTAGCGGATTTTACAATACGCAGTTTTCAAGATAGGTAAGTGAAATTAGCAGATGCGGTTAAGGGGATACGATTTTGAATGATATGGCCAAAAATATAATCTTGTGGGTCGTAATAGCGATAGTCTTAATATCGGTATTTAATAAGTTTGAGCCGCAACAAAGTAATATGTCAACGCTTTCCTATTCTGAGTTTATCGATAATGTGCGCCAGGGTGGTGTACGTGAAGTGGTCATTGAAGGGCGCACAATTCAGGGGGCTACCCAGAGTGGCGACAAATTCACAACTTACAGCCCTGGTGATCCGGGACTGGTGGGTGATCTGCTTGAACATCATGTAATGATAAATGCTCGGCCGCAAGAATCACAGTCAGTGCTGATGCAGATATTTATATCCTGGTTCCCGATGCTGTTATTGATTGGTGTGTGGATATTCTTTATGCGCCAGATGCAGGGCGGTGGTGGCGGTCGCGGGGCCATGTCATTTGGCAAGAGTCGGGCACGTATGCTGACTGAGGACCAGGTCAAGATTACTTTTAGTGATGTTGCTGGTGTAGAAGAGGCAAAGGAAGAAGTCGGCGAACTGGTTGAGTTCCTGCGTGAGCCAGGTAAATTTCAAAAACTGGGTGGCAAGATACCTCGAGGGGTATTGATGATTGGCTCGCCCGGTACTGGTAAGACCTTATTAGCGAAGGCTATTGCTGGTGAGGCGAAGGTCCCGTTTTTTACTATCTCCGGTTCTGATTTTGTTGAGATGTTTGTCGGTGTTGGTGCATCACGCGTTCGTGACATGTTTGAGCAGGCCAAAAAACATGCGCCCTGTATTATCTTTATTGATGAAATTGATGCTGTAGGACGTCACCGCGGCGCAGGACTGGGTGGTGGTCATGATGAACGTGAGCAGACTTTGAATCAGCTGCTGGTTGAAATGGATGGTTTTGAAGGTAATGAGGGGGTCATAGTAATGGCTGCGACCAACAGGCCTGATGTGCTTGATCCAGCCCTGTTACGTCCAGGTCGATTCGATCGCCAGGTCGTCGTACCTTTACCCGATATCCGTGGTCGTGAGCAAATCCTCAAGGTCCATATGCGTAAGGTACCTATTGGTGATGATGTGAATGCCAATGTGATTGCCCGCGGGACACCAGGCTTTTCTGGTGCGGATCTGGCTAACCTGGTTAATGAGGCCGCTCTATTTTCAGCCCGCGCCAATCGCCGAATTGTTTCTATGGAAGAATTCGAAAAGGCCAAGGATAAGGTAATGATGGGTGCTGAGCGCCGATCAATGGTCATGAGTGATGAAGAGAAGAAACTGACGGCCTATCATGAAGCTGGGCACGCCATTGTTGGGCGACTCGTCCCGGCCCATGACCCTGTCCATAAGGTAACTATTATTCCCCGAGGGCGAGCCCTTGGTGTGACCATGTTTCTACCTGAAGAGGATCGCCATAGTTATAGCAAGCAACGCCTGGAGTGCCAGATTTCCAGCATGTTTGGTGGTCGCATTGCAGAAGAGCTAATTTTTGGTGCCGATGCCGTTACAACGGGCGCCTCCAATGATATTCAGCGGGCCACTGAGATAGCTCGAAACATGGTCACAAAATGGGGCCTGTCCGATAAGTTGGGTCCCCTGACCTATGGGGAAGATGACGGTGAGGTATTTCTTGGGCATTCAGTGACACAGCATAAGAATGTGTCAGATGAGACGGCGCATACAATTGATAAGGAAATCCGGGCCTTTATAGACAGGAATTATCAGCGGGCAGAGAATTTGCTTAGAGAGAATCTGGATAAGCTCCATAATATGGCGGACGCCCTGATAAAATTTGAGACAATCGATAGTCTTCAGATTGATGATATTATGTCTGGCAAAGATCCGCGCCCACCGCGTGACTGGGGGCAGGGGAGTGATGGTCAGGATACTACCGGTGGAGGCAGTAGTGCTGCCTCTAAGTCAACGGATGAGTCTTCGGATAGTACGATAGGTGGTCCAGCGGGGCAGCATTAGTCTCAAGCTTTAAGAGTGATAAGTTAATCTAATATGACTCAGCGTATATGCGCCGATAAGACACTGGATCTATCAGAGTGTGTTGTCATGGGCATATTAAATATCACCCCTGATTCTTTTTCAGACGGGGGTGATTTTTTTTGTCCGGAACAAGCACTCATTCAGGCCAGGGCGATGGTCAAGGCTGGTGCGGCTATTATTGATATCGGTGGTGAATCCACTCGGCCAGGTGCTGAGCAGGTCTCAACAAGCGAAGAGATTCGTCGGGTTGTCCCCATTATAGAGGCATTACATGGGCAGTTATCGGTCCCCATATCTATCGATACCTGTAAGCCGGAAGTAATGAGGGCTGCGCTCCTGGCCGGTGCCGGGATGGTTAATGATATTAAGGCCATGCAAGTACCCGGGGCGCTAGAATTGTTGGCTGATTTTAATGTCTCAATCTGTCTTATGCATATGCAGGGTGAGCCACGAACGATGCAGATGGCGCCTGATTACAGGGATGTAGTAACTGAGGTTAAACAATTTCTGCTTGAACGCGTTGAGGCCTGTGTCAGGGCCGGTATTACACGTGATCGCCTGATAATTGACCCAGGCTTTGGTTTTGGCAAAGAGCTGGATCATAATCTGTCATTAATGCATCATTTTACTGAGTTCTCTCAGCAGGGGTTGCCTGTATTAACAGGTGTGTCACGTAAGTCAATGATTGGTAAAGTGTTGAATCGCGAAGTTGAACAGCGTCTAAGTGGCAGTTTAGCCCTGGCCGCGCTGGCGGCCTGGCAAGGGAGTCGGATAATTCGGGCGCACGATGTAAAAGAGACTGTAGATGTTGTCAATATGGTCAATGCCGTGCGTCGTCAGGGTGCTTAAGGAGTCAATGTGAGCAAGAGAAAACGTCAATTTTTTGGGACAGATGGAATTCGTGGAAAGGTCGGCGAGGCACCGATCAATGCCGAGTTTGTCTTAAAACTGGGTTGGGCCGCAGGGCGAGTATTAACCAAAGGTACCTCTGGTAAGGTGTTGATTGGTAAAGATACGCGAATTTCAGGCTATATGTTTGAATCGGCCCTGCAGGCCGGATTGTCTGCTGCAGGGGTTGATGTGCGTTTATTAGGGCCGATGCCAACCCCGGCAATAGCCTATTTGACGCGGACCTTACATGCGCAGGCCGGGATTGTTATTAGTGCCTCACATAACCCTTATTATGATAATGGCATTAAATTTTTTGCCGGTGACGGTTCCAAGTTGCCTGATGAGGTTGAGCTGGCTATTGAAGAAGAAATGGCCAACGAGCTAGTTACCGTGGATTCAGCTCGGCTCGGTAAGGCTGAGCGCTTAAATGATGCCTCCGGCCGTTACATCGAGTTCTGTAAGAGCACGATAGCTGGCAGCCTGCAATTGAAAGGGCTGAAGATCGTCGTCGATTGCGCTCATGGTGCCAGCTATCTTGTAGCGCCCAGCGTATTTTCTGAGCTAGGTGCTGAGGTCATCCGTATATGCACGTCCCCGGATGGGCTGAATATCAATCGTGATTGTGGTTCTACGGCACCCAAGGCGATGCAATCAGCTGTTTTGGAGCATGGGGCAGATCTGGGTATAGGTCTTGATGGTGATGGTGATCGTGTCATTATGGTGGATCATAAAGGAGAGTTGCTCGATGGTGATGAGTTGCTCTTTATTATTGCGCGATCTCGGTTGCAATATGATGGCTATACTGGTGGTGTGGTCGGGACTTTGATGAGCAATTTGGGGCTGGAGCAGGCCTTGCAGCACCTCGGTATAGCGTTCAAGCGTGCCGCCGTGGGTGATCGCTATGTACTGGCAATGCTTAAACAGCAGGGCTGGGTTATTGGTGGCGAATCATCGGGGCATATCCTCTGTTTGGATCGCCTGACAACAGGTGATGGGATTATTGCAGCCCTGCAGGTGCTGGCCATGATGCTGATGTCTGAATGTAGCTTGAATGAGCTGAAGGTGGGTATGAACAAGTTACCTCAGTGCATGATAAATGTTCCGCTGATGGGGCGTGTGGATATCAACTCTGAGGCTATTTCCACTGCTGTGACTGATGTCGAAAATTTACTGAATGGTTTGGGCCGGGTATTATTACGTCCCTCAGGAACTGAGCCAGTTATACGTGTGATGGTGGAGGGTAGGGATGCCCAGCAAGTCAAGGCTCTGGCTTCACAGTTAGCTGATTATATAGGAGCCATGGGTTAGTCCGGTTTTGCTATCTGTACCGCTCACTAGCTGCAGACGCTGACCGCCACGGAGAGCGACGCGAGGGCGGTTAGTCGCCGATAGCCAACGC
>CAZYTT010000086.1:0-8028 GCA_964650235.1 uncultured Gammaproteobacteria bacterium
GCTGCCACCACCAAAGGTCACGAGGAAGAAAGACAGTGTGATATAGAGTAGTGTTGGATAGATTGAATGATGTTGCCTGGACTAAAGATTCAGGTCTATGGATGAAAAATTACCGGTGTTCATGTTGTGCCCCCTTTGACTGAAACAGTCTTTACTCTCCTCATTACAGTAATCCTCTGTAAAGATAATGTCTACTTAATTGCTCGGACTTATGGGAACTTGCTGGATTGGGTTGGGTTGGATATGAATAGGTGGGATATGGCTTGATGTCGCGCCTAAAGACAGGGCCGACCGGATTCAGGCCAGGAAACTATTGGGGATGCAGTTTGTGTTGGTTACGGGGCCTGTTAAAGCAGCTTATATCTATTAAATGCGGGGCGATGGACGGCTCAGTCCATGCCCCGTTCTATCAGGGCGTAAGCCGAGTGATTGTGGATGGATTCAAAGTTCTCGGACTCCAGAATATAACCGGTGATACGTGAATCGGCGTTCAGGCGGCTGGCTACATCACGCACCATATCTTCAACAAATTTTGGATTGTCGTAGGCTCGTTCAGTAACATATTTTTCATCGGGGCGTTTGAGCAGACCAAAGATCTCGCACGAGGCCTCTTCCTCAGCGATGTCGATAAGATCCTCGATCCAGACAAAGCCATTGGTGCGCGCCGTGATGGTGACGTGTGATCGCTGATTATGGGCGCCGTATTCTGATATCTCTTTCGAGCATGGGCACAGACTGGTGACGGGTACGATAACCTTGATCGTCATGGTTACTTTGTCCTTGCAGATTTCCCCGATCAGTGTGACATCATAATCGAGCAGGCTCTCGACACCGGATATGGGCGCTGGCTTGCTGATGAAATAGGGGAAACGCATCTCAATATGCCCGGCCTCGGCATTGAGTGTTTTGCTCATGCGTTGCAGCATGTCATTAAAACTCTTGACGGTGATTTCGCGTTCGTTTGAATTTAGCAACTCTACAAAGCGTGACATATGGGTGCCCTTGAAGTTATGGGGCAGGTTGACGTACATGTTGAATGTCGCAACAGTATGTTGTTCGCCTTCGCTGCGATCACTGATACGGATCGGGTGTTTAATGTCCTTGATGCCGACTTTGTTGATAGCCAGCTGGCGGGTGTCGGCGCTATTCTGAACATCAGCAATTTCGTCGCGGGTAGTATTCATCCTCAGTCCTCGGTGTAGCGGGCACAGGCCCGATCGGTTTCCCATATAGTGGTCGCACTGACCTTGATGCGGGTATTATCAAGTTGCTCAGCAATAGCCTTATGCAGGATTGCCGCAATGTTTTCTGCGGTGGGATTGACGGTATCGAACGGTGCGATCTCATTCAGGTACTGATGATCATAGCGCTCTATCACCGCTATCGCCGCACGGCGAATGACTTTAAAGTCCACAACCATGCCGGTCTCATCAAGTTCACTAGCCCTGACCTCGACCTCCACCTTCCAGTTGTGTCCATGCATGCGACTACAGGCGCCGGGGTAGTCCCGAAGCGTATGAGCGGCAGCAAAATCTGTAACGATTTTTAAAGTGTAGCAAGGGGACATTATAGAAAATACCTGACTGAAACACTAGGATTAAACGGCGGCTGTCTGCGTAGCAGACTGAACAGTGTGTTCAAAATGGGCCTCGACCGTGGTGCGTATTGTATCAGAATCAATGCCATAGCGCTCAAGAAGCTCGCCGCGATTACCCTGGTCACTGAAACGGTCGGGCAGACCCAGGTGTTTGATCGGGGTATTAATTCCCTGTTGCGCCAGGTATTCAGCAACACCACTACCGGCCCCTCCACTGATCGCATTTTCTTCGATGGTGATAATGAGTTCATGGCTCTCCGCCATCTTGTTAATCATCTTTTCATCCAGTGGTTTGACGAAGCGCATGTTGACGACACTGGCATCCAGCTGTTCGCCGCACGCCAAGGCCGCTGCCAGGGGCGTGCCAAAGGCAAGAATAGCGACACGTTTTCCTCGGCGGGCGAGGGTGGCCTTGCCGATGGGAAGGCTTGTCAGGGTGTTGTCGACCGGGACACCGATACCGCAGTCACGGGGGTAGCGGACCGCCGTTGGCCCAGAAAACTGAAAGCCCGTGGTTAGCATTTGACGGCATTCGTTTTCATTGCTGGGGGCCATAATGACCATGTTAGGGATACAGCGCAGATAGCTGAGATCAAAACTGCCGGCATGGGTTTCGCCGTCTGGCCCGACGATCCCGGCACGATCAATAGCGAATAATACCGGCAGGTTCTGGATAGCTACATCATGAATTAATTGGTCGTAGGCCCGCTGTAGAAAGGTTGAGTAGATCGCAACAACTGGCTTCAGGCCTTCACAGGCTAGGCCGGCGGCCATAGTGACGCAGTGTTGCTCAGCAATACCGACGTCAAAGAAGCGCTGCGGAAACTGGCGGGCAAACTGTACCAGACCCGAGCCCTCGCACATAGCCGGTGTCAGGGCCGTCAGGCGTTGGTCCTGTTTGGCCATATCGCCGATCCAGTCGCTGAATATCTGGGTATAGCTGGGGGCCTGAGCGGCTTTTTTCTGCATCTGTCCTGTTTCAGGATTGAAGGGTGGTACTCCATGGTAGGTGCAGGGATTATTCTCGGCGGGCTGATAACCCTTGCCCTTCTGTGTCACGATATGGAGAAATTGCGGGCCCTGCTGGGCTTTAAGATTTTTCAGGGTCGTGGTCAGGGTATCGATGTCATGGCCATCAACCGGGCCGATATAATTAAAGCCCAGCTCCTCAAACAGGGTGCCGGGAATTACCATGCCCTTGAGGTGTTCTTCGGCACGGCGTGCCAACTGTCGTACCGAAGGAACGGCCCCGAGGACCTTTTTGCCACCTTCCCTCATCGAGGTATAGAGCTTACCGGATAGCAGTTTGGCCAGATAGTTTGACAGCCCTCCGACATTGGGCGATATTGACATCTCATTGTCATTGAGGATCACCAACAGTTTGCTCTGGCGCTCGGTGGCAATGTGACCGGCATGACTGAGGGCCTCAAAGGCCATGCCTGCCGTCATGGCACCATCTCCGATAATGGCGACAACATGACGATCATCGTCCTTTAGCGAGGCCGCCATGGCCATTCCTAGTGCAGCACTAATCGAGGTGCTGGAGTGACCGGCACCAAAGGCATCGTAGGGGCTCTCATCACGTTTGAGAAAGCCAGATAGCCCTCCCGGTTTGCGTAAGGTAGCCATGGCTGCGCGTCGACCAGTCAGGATCTTGTGGGCATAGGCCTGATGGCCGACGTCCCAGATTAGTCGATCTTCGGGGGTATTAAAGATGTAGTGGAGGGCAACGCAGAGTTCGACAGTACCCAGACTGGCAGAGAGGTGGCCACCGGTATCAGCAACCGATTGAATAATATATTCCCTGATCTCAGCGGCTATGGCCGCTAACTGATCCTGTTGCAGCTCGCGCAGTTCCGTTGGGACTGTGGCCTGGCCAAGCAATGGGTAGCGTTGATTATTCGGCATGTGTGTGTGCAATTCCTGTCGTTAAGTCCGGATTATTTATCACGCTCGACGATATAGGCCGATATCCAGCGTAGCGGCTCGGCCGCACTGCCCAGCGTGGCAATACTGGCAATGGCCTGATGATGCAGGTCAGTTGCCATACGTCGTGCGCCCTTTATACCTATCAGGGCCGGGTAGGTCGGTTTATTTTGTGCCATATCCGATCCCTGAGGTTTGCCCAGTACCGATGTGTCGCCCTCGACATCCAGAATATCATCTCTGATCTGGAAAGCCAGACCAATACAGCTGGCATACTGATCCAGTGCGGTGCGAATTTCAGGGGCACAATCCGGTGCATTCAAGGCGGCCAGGCCGATGCTGCAACGGATCAGGGCCCCGGTCTTATGGCTGTGCATGTCAGCCAGGGCCTCCAGATCCAGCACGGTCCCGGCCGACAATAAATCAATGGCTTGACCGCCAGCCATACCCAGTGAGCCGCTGGCCTGGGCCAGCATTGAGATCATGGCCAGGCGCTGTTGTGGCGATGCGGTCATCTGTTCATCCCGGCTGAGGATATCAAAGGCCAGCGTCTGCAGGGCATCACCGGCTAGGATAGCAATCGCCTCACCAAAGGCCCTGTGGCAGGTTGGTTGGCCCCGGCGCAGATCATCATCATCCATCGCCGGTAGGTCGTCATGGACTAATGAATAGGCATGGACAAGTTCAACGGCACTGGCGGGGCCATCGAGCGTATCCAGATCCTGTTCCAAGCTCAGACCAGTCGCATAGACCAGCAGCGGTCTGACATGTTTACCACCGCCCAGACTGGCATAGCGCATGGCCTGGTGTAGCTGTGACGGCTTTGCCGTTGTTACTGGCAGCCAGCGGTCCAGTGCCTGGTGTACTCGGGTGCTGCTGACAGCCATCAGACTGCCTAGATCAGTAAAGCCTGATGTTACTTTATTCATTATCGGTGGCAGTGGTAGCAACGCTGGCAGGCTCAAAGGGTTCTGGATCAGCATTCTCCTGCATTAGGATCTGTACCTTTTGTTCGGCCTGTTTCAGGACCTGTTGGCATTGACGGGTCAGGGCGATGCCCCGCTCAAATTTTGCCAGCGACTCTTCCAGCGAGATGTCACCGGTCTCCATGGCCTCGACCAGGGTCTCCAGTTCTTCCAGAGCGGCCTCGAAATCCGGCTGTTGTTCGGCCTGTTTGGCGGATTCTTTAACCACTGTGCCTTGCTCCATCTCAGTTAATAGGGTGTCGTTAAGTGGTACGAATTGTACTATAAAAATGACTGTGTGCGGCAGGCTAATGTCTCTGCCCTAGCTTCGTGCTAAGCTATCCGCCGCCGAAACCCCGCTCTTCAGGTTATAAAGTTCAAATCAAACCTGGTTTATGGCGGTACCAGATTAATACGGGGCCTTCACGTGGACCTAAATAATAACAAGGTTATATAGATACATGAGTAGAAGTTACGACGCGTCTGACATTGAAGTCCTGACCGGACTGGAACCAGTACGCAAACGCCCGGGCATGTATACCGACACTACCCGTCCCAATCATCTGGCGCAGGAGGTGATTGATAATAGCGTTGACGAGGTGCTGGCCGGCTATGCCAGTCAGATTGAAGTCAGTGTCTTCAAGGATGGTTCCATCGAGGTCAGGGATGATGGTCGGGGTATGCCGGTAGATATTCATCCGGAGGAAAAGATCAGTGGTGTCGAGGTCATCCTGACCAAGCTCCATGCCGGCGGTAAGTTTTCGCAGAAAAATTATCGCTTTTCTGGTGGCCTTCATGGCGTCGGTGTGTCGGTAGTCAATGCCCTGTCAGAACGACTGGAGGTGACAATTCGTCGCGGTGGCCAGGAATATATGATGGCCTTTGCCAGCGGTGACAAGGCAGAAGAACTGAAGGTGATTGGCAAGGTTGGTCGACAGAATACCGGAACGACCTTGCGGTTCTGGCCCGCCCCCCAGTTTTTTGATAGCCCGAAATACTCCCTCTCACGTCTACGTCATCTGCTCAGGGCCAAGGCCGTGCTGGCACCTGGTCTCAAGGTCCGCCTCTATGATGAACACAGTGGTGAAACGGATGAATGGTTTTTTGAAGGTGGCCTTCAGGATTACCTGCAGGAGGCCCTGCGAGGTTACACCTTATTACCATCAGAGCCGTTTGAGGGCAGCATGGCCGGGAACAGTGAGGCAGTGGACTGGGCTCTGAGCTGGTTGCCTGAGGGTGGCGAGTTGATGACGGAGAGCTATGTCAATCTGGTCCCGACAGCGCAGGGTGGTACCCATGTCAATGGCCTGCGGACTGGATTGACTGAGGCCCTGCGTGAGTTTTGTGAATTTCGCAATCTGTTACCACGCGGGATCAAATTAACGCCGGACGATGTCTGGGAGCGGTGTAGTTATATTATCTCGGTTAAGCTTGATGATGCCCAATTTGCCGGGCAGACAAAGGAGCGGCTATCGTCACGTGAATGTGCGGCCTTTGTCTCCGGTGTCGTGAAGGACAGCTTTGGGTTATGGTTGAATCAGCATATTGAAACTGGTGAGGGTATTGCCCAGCTGGCCATATCCAATGCCCAGAGTCGGATGCGTTCGAGCCGGAAGGTGGTGCGCAAAAAGGTAACCTCGGGCCCGGCCTTACCCGGCAAACTGGCCGATTGTAGTTCCCAGGACCCGGCCGAATCAGAACTGTTTCTGGTTGAGGGTGATTCCGCCGGGGGTTCGGCCAAGCAGGCCCGTGACCGACAGTTTCAGGCCATTATGCCGTTGCGCGGTAAGATTCTGAATACCTGGGAAGTTGATTCGGCCGACGTGCTGGCCTCGCAGGAGGTCCATGATATTTCAGTAGCGATTGGCGTCGAACCAGGTTCGCCCAATCTTTTCGGTTTGCGTTATGGCAAGATCTGTATCCTGGCTGATGCCGACTCGGATGGTGCTCATATCGCCACCTTATTATGTGCCTTGTTTTTACGCCATTATCAGCCCCTGGTGGCAGCCGGTCATGTCTATGTTGCCATGCCGCCACTGTATCGCATTGATGTCGGTAAGGATGTCTATTACGCCCTCGATGATGCTGAAAAGCAGGGCATACTGGATCGTATCGCTGCAGAAAAAAAGAAGGGCAGGATCAATGTGCAACGTTTTAAAGGTCTCGGTGAAATGAACCCGATGCAGTTACGGGAGACGACCATCATGCCGGATACCCGACGCCTTATTCGTTTGACAGTGACGGCTGAAGACAGTGCCCATAAGATGATGGATATGCTGCTGGCTAAAAAGCGGGCAGCCGATCGCAAAATATGGCTGGAGACAAAAGGTAATCTGGCGGAGACACAAGTGTAATGACCGATTCAATAACAATAGATAGTGACGGCGTCGAACAACAACCCTTACAGGCCTTTACCGAGAAGGCCTATCTTGATTATTCCATGTACGTCATCCTTGATCGGGCCCTGCCCCATATTGGTGATGGCCTGAAACCGGTACAGCGACGGATTATCTATGCCATGTCTGAACTGGGTCTGTCTGCCGCGGCCAAGTATAAAAAGGCGGCGCGTACTGTCGGTGATGTGCTGGGTAAATTTCACCCCCATGGTGATAGCGCCTGTTATGAAGCGATGGTGCATATGGCCCAGCCCTTTACCTACCGTTATCCTCTGGTCGATGGTCAGGGTAACTGGGGTGCCCCGGATGATCCGAAATCATTTGCAGCCATGCGTTATACCGAGGCCAAGCTGACGCGTTTCGCTGAGGTTTTACTGGCCGAATTAGGTCAGGGCACCGTTGACTGGATGCCCAATTTTGATGGCACGCTTGATGAGCCGATGCAGCTGCCGGCTCGGCTACCTCATGTCCTGTTGAATGGTGTGACGGGGATTGCTGTGGGGATGGCTACTGATATTCCACCGCACAATGTTCGGGAGCTGGCCAGTGCCTGTATCCGGTTGCTGGAATCACCTAAGGCCACTTTTGCCGAGCTGTGTGAACACGTCCAGGGGCCAGATTATCCCACCGATGCCGAGATCATTACCCCGCGTGCGGACCTGTTATCGATGTACGAATCAGGTAGTGGCAGTATCCGTATGCGTGCTGTGTATGAGATTGAAAATGGTGAAATAATTGTCACTGCACTACCGCATCAGGTCTCGGGTGCCAAGGTGCTGGAACAGATAGCGGCGCAGATGTTGGCCAAAAAGCTGCCTATGGTCGAGGACCTGCGTGACGAATCAGACCATGAGAACCCGACCCGCCTGGTTATTGTCCCGCGTTCTAACCGAATCGATACCAGTGCAGTCATGTCGCATCTGTTTGCCAGCACTGACCTGGAGCGGACCTATCGGGTCAATATGAATGTCATCACCCTCAGTGGTCGGCCGCAGCAACTGAATCTACGTGACATGCTGACCGAATGGCTGACCTTCCGCACCCAAACAGTGACCCGTCGACTTGAATATCGACTGGATAAGGTCAATCACCGCTTGCATATCCTTGCTGGTTTGTTGATCGCCTATCTTAATCTCGATGAGAT
>CAZYTT010000087.1:0-7949 GCA_964650235.1 uncultured Gammaproteobacteria bacterium
GCGTCACACTTTTTATAATTAAGCTGAAAAGATTAGCCATGAAGCACTCATAAATCCAGAATCAATCCTGGGTATGCTTCAGCACTTGAAATACTGTTAGTTATTAATCGGCAATAACGTCACTCTCATTAACACTAAAAAAATAACCCAACAAATTTATGCTGGCACCAACTAGCTTAAAATTAACTTAACATCCACCCCAAGGAAGTCTTGCTGAAAACTACAGATCCAACACCTCATCTTTTGTCACACCAAGATTGACACAAGCTGGTGGGACTACGCGCATCAACAACCAATCATTAAATTGATCAAACTCCGGATACTTCTGACACACATAAAGAATATATTTTAATGTCCTAGGTATATCCCCCAGATATCCCAGCTTATTATCGCGAATCTTTAATCGTGAAAAAATACCAATTGCCTTTAAATGTCTTTGTATACCCATCAAGTCAAACCATTTTTCAAACACATCGAGTTCTATTGAGGGTGAAATCAAGCCATTTGTAATTAATTTGTCACGATATCCTGCCATCCATGATCTAACCTGATCTAATGGCCAGGCTATATAGCAATCTCTTAACAGTGAGACGAGGTCATAACAAATGGGCCCAATTACTGCATCCTGAAAATCAAGAATTCCTGGATTACAACAAATACCATTATTGTTACCGATGCAGCTCTCTGAACCATCTATGAACATAAGGTTTCTTGAATGATAATCCCTATGTACCCAGACCTGAGGCTGATCAAGTGCCATTTCAACAATAAACTCATAAGCCTTATCTATTATCACTCGATCATCACCGGTAATATTCAGGCCAAGGTATTTAGTTAAAAACCAGTCATCAAATAGTCCCATTTCCGCATATAGCAACCCCTTGCTATAGTCAGGCAATTCCACGTGGTCAGTCGCTGCGCCCTGCAACAGGAGCAATGCCTCCAGAGCATCACCATACAGTTGAAAACTATTTTGATTATTCAACCGATCTAAATACTGCTGATCGCCCAGATCAGTTAATAATAAAAAACCATGAACCAAATCTTTAGCTAATACCGTCGGCACCAACAAGCCTATATTTGCCATAGCCTGAGCTATAGCGATGAAGGCATCGCACCGCTCATTATCTGGAGGGGCATACATTGCAATATAACTAGTTCCAGACGGTATATGGACTACACGGAAATATCGCCTAAAACTGGCATCCCCAGCAATTGCCGTCACCTTTATCTTGTCGTCATAGCCTATACCCGGGACTACGATTTTCAGCCATTTTTCCAATAACACTACCCGATTATCCATTTCTTCCTCATTACAATCGAAGACTGATGTAAACTCAGCTGTACTGGCCCTGAAATTCAGGGTATTGTTGAATTGACAGCAATCATTTAAATCTTAAAAATAGTAGTCCATGTTACTACTCATAACAAACACCGGCTACAACCGTGTCCCAGCCCATAATAACTACAATATGACTGGCCCATAGACTGGTATCCGATTTAATACTATCTATATAATTTAACCACTAGAACGATACCGATTTATGATTCACCTGCGTTATGCCTTAATCATAGTAGTATGGTCACTTCAACCCTCATTATCGTGGGCTGCTGACTGGCTACACTGTCCGCCCTGGCCATCATTTAAATTACCATCTGAATATCAATCGACCGGAGCTAACACAGATATCTCGGCCAGGGAAGCCACACGCATTAATGATGCCCTTTATCACTTCAAGGGAGAGGTACGATTAATTGATAACCAGCAGTACTTACAATCCGATGAAGCCACCTATAACACGAGCAATGGCGACCTATCAGCTATTGGCAATATTCAATACCAGAAAAATTCAATGACGCTTTTTGGTGAGACTGCTGAAATCAATCTAAATAACAGTAAGGGTAAAATCAGAAAAGTCGATTTTCGACTCAATGACCGACATACCCGCGGCAAGGCCAGAACGGCAGAATTACAAGGGAACGGACAAACCAGACTGAGTAAGGTCAAATATACCAGCTGCAACCCTGGCACCAATGACTGGCTTCTAAAGTCATCTTCTGTCGAACTCAATCAGACAACCGGAATAGGCACCGCCTATAACGTTTCCTTATCGTTTATGCATTTACCGTTCTTATACTTACCCTATATTAGCTTCCCTATAAATGATGAAAGAAAAAGTGGTTTTTTGACACCTACATTCAATCATACTTCAATTTCCGGCAATGACTTCTCTATACCTTATTATATAAATATAGCCCCCGATACCGATGCGACCCTGACGCCGAGATACCTTACCAGACGTGGCAATATGATTGGCGCCGAACTTCGCTACCTCAGACCTTATAATAATGGAGAAATGCACATCGAATATCTTCCGAATGATCAACTATACGATGATTATCGCGGCCTATTTAAGTACGAACATCATGGTTGGACGCACTCTGATATCCATAGCGACATAGAGCTCAACATGGTTTCGGATAGACAATATTTTGAACAACTAGGAAACAGCCTTAACAGCAGCAGTATCACGCACCTGCTGCAACAGGCCGGCTTTAGTTACAGCGGGCATAACTGGTACGCCAACGCCATTGTTCAGGGATATCAGACTGTTGACGAAACCATCCCGGATAGTAGCCGCCCATATCGAAGATTGCCACAGCTGTCATTATCACACCGCACCCCTCAACACACCGGCCAAATTAATCTTTTATTTGAATCAAATTATACTCGTTTCAATCGCTCTGGCCGCCCCTCCGGAAAACGTCTGGATTTTCGCCCCGGGCTGTCATTCCCAATGAGAACTGATGGCACCTACTTCACGCCCAAGGTTAGCTGGTATGAAACCTATTATCAGATGAATGATCCGATCACAAACTTTGGCAATGATTTTAAAAGAAGCCTCCCCGTATTCAGCATTGATAGTGGACTAATTTTTGAGAGAATGACAAAAAATTCGGCAACGAGCTGGCTCCATACTTTAGAACCGAGACTCTATTATTTAAATATCCCTTATCGAGAACAGGCCCACATACCATTATTTGACTCCGGTCTACCGGACTTTACCTATTACCGATTATTTTCCGACAATCGTTTTAACGGTATCGATCGTATTGGTGATACGGAACAAGTCACACTAGGAGTAACAACCCGCTTTATAAACCCAACCTCCGGTCGTGAGCTATTCAGCGGCTCAATTGGACAAATTTTCTATGCCAAAGACCGCCAGGTCTCTCTAACGGGTGGCACAACTGATTCGGCCAATGCCTCAGCCATCCTTGCCGTAGCCCAGGCGTCAATTAAAGATAAACTTAGCCTGGGAACTGACTTTCGCTGGGACACCTATCAAAACAAATTTGACAGGGTCAATTTCCAGGTTCGCTATCACCCTGAAAAACGCAGAATTATGAATCTGTCTTATCGATTTCATGATACGCTATTAGAACAATCAGATATGTCAGTACTCTGGCCCATGAGTCGCCAGTTATACTTTTTAGGGCGCTGGAACTACTCTTTTTTACAGAAACAAACCTTGGAGGGTGTGGCTGGGATTGAATACCAGAGCTGTTGCTGGGCCCTGCGACTAGCTTCCAGGCGCTACCTCAGCGATACCGCTGGCGAGTTTCAAAATTCCATCTATTTACAGATTGAACTCAAAGGCCTAATGAATATTGGTGATTCAATCGAAAAATTACTGGAAAATGGTATCCTTGGTTATCAAAAATAATTTCTAAATATGAGATGCATATGTTGTCAATAAGATACAGCAATCCGCTACTAACGATTACATTTTTATTCACATTAATTTTTATATCATTCCAGACTCTGGCAAATAATTTTGTTGATGGTATAGCGGCGATTGTCAATGATGATGTCATAACCAAAGTCGAACTGGAACGCGAGCTCGCTGCAGTTTCACAACAACAACGTTTACAAAATCTGCCATTACCGCCAACAGACGTACTGACCACCAAGGTCCTGGAGCACCTTGTCACCAAACGTGTACAGCTACAAATGGCAAATGCCAATGGTATAAGCGTTGACGATGTTTTATTAAATGACACCCTTCTGAATATCGCCCAGAATAATGGCCTGACTCTGAGCCAGTTCCATGATCGACTGGAACTGGACGGGATAAATTTTGGTTATTTTCGTGAAAATATGCGTGATGAAATGACATTAACCCAACTACGCCAGCGCTTCGTTGATAGTCGTATTAATGTTACTGACCAGGAAATTGATGACTTCATCAATAGTAAAGCCGGGCTGGAAAGCGCTGACAGCGAGTATCATCTGGGGCATATCCTGGTAGCAGTACCTGAAGCCGCGTCGGCCCAGCAGATTCAGCAGGCAAAAAATGAAATTGATCAAATTTATCAGCAACTCATTGAAGGTGATGATTTTAATAAGATCGCCATTGAAAATTCCGATGGACAACAGGCCCTGAAAGGTGGTGATTTAGGTTGGCGCCCCCTGAGTGAAATACCTTCGCTTTTTACCAACACCATCCTTGAACTAAGTATTGGCGGTACAAGTGAACCGATTCGCAGCCCTAGTGGTTTTCATATCGTCAAATTACTGGGGCAACGGAGCGCAAATCAGCACATAACGACCCAGACACTGGCCCGACACATATTGATTACCCCTGATGCGATCTTTACCGACGATGATGCCCGAAAACAATTGTCTGTATTGAAGACAGAAATTGAAAATGGGGCTGATTTTGCTGCACTGGCAAGTCAATTCTCCAAAGACAAGGGCTCTGCCTCCCAGGGCGGCGATCTAGGCTGGATTACACCCGGGACAATGGTCAGTGAATTTGAACAGGCCATGCAGGGACTAAAACCCGGCCAGCTGAGCGCCCCGGTCAAATCAAGATTTGGCTGGCACCTCATTCAGGTTCTTGACCGACGTGACCTTGACGACACTGATGAATTTATTCGTAACAAAATTCGCCAGCAGGTATTTCAACGTAAAGTTGAGGATGCCTATGAAGTCTGGCTGCAACGATTACGCAGTGAGGCCTATGTAGAATTTCGACTGGATAATCACTAGCTATGTCAGGAAAAGATTCACCCAACCAGCCGCCATTGTTGCTCCTGGTTGATGGCTCATCCTACCTCTACCGCGCCTTCCATGCCCTGCCACTATTAACTAACTCCAAAGGGAATGCGACTGGGGCAGTCTATGGTGTCATCAACATGCTCAAAACTATTTTGAGCGAGATGGAACCAGACTATTTAGCCATTGTCTTCGATGCCAAGGGCAAAACCTTTCGCGATGATTTATATGCCGAATACAAGGCCAATCGACCACCGATGCCACATGATTTACGTCATCAAATCGAACCACTGCATAACTTAGTCCAGGCCCTGGGGATACCACTCCTTGTCATTCCTGGCGTCGAAGCGGATGACGTTATTGGGACATTAGCTATTCAGGCTCAAGATCAGGGATTGCACACACTAATTTCAACGGGCGATAAGGACATGGCTCAACTGGTAAATGATTCGACAACGTTAATCAACACCATGAGTAATACCCATTATGATGAATCTGGTGTCATCAATAAGTTCGGCGTAAAACCTGCTCAGATCATTGATTACCTCGCCCTTATAGGTGATAGCTCTGACAATATCCCCGGCATACCTGGAGTTGGCCCCAAGACTGCAGCGAAGTGGTTGCAAGAATATGGTAGTGCCGATAATTTAATCAACAATGCCGAAAAGATAAAGGGAAAGATCGGTGAGAAATTACGTGCTCATCTCGACCAGATCCCCCTGTCCCAACGCCTGGCTACAATCAAGTGTGATGTTGAGATGGAGCTATCGCCTAATCAGCTAATTCAAAAAACGCCCAATCAGGAAACATTAATAAATCTTTATTCCGAACTGGAATTTAAACGCTGGCTGGCAGAAACAATTGATCAGACTAACCGTCAGGCAGACACTCAACCCACGTCAACCGCACAACCCGTCCACTATCAGACCATTACTGATCAAGACGCTCTCGACCATTGGCTACAGCGTCTGGCCAGCGCGGAATATTTTGCCTTTGATACTGAAACAACCAGTCTTGATTATATGAATGCAGAAATCGTTGGGATATCATTTGCCATAAAACCCTTTGAGGCAGCCTATATACCACTGGCGCATGACTATCCTGATGCGCCAGTGCAACTTGATCGAGACCATGTCCTGGACCAGATCAGACCACTACTAGAAGATCCCAGCAAAAAAAAGGTCGGACAAAACCTTAAATATGATCGTAATGTGTTACTTAATCACAATATTGAATTGCAGGGCATTGAATATGACACCATGCTCGAATCCTATGTCTTAAACAGTACATCCTCACGCCATGACATGGACAGCCTGGCACTTAAGTACCTCGGTGTTAAAACAATCCATTTTGAGGATATTGCCGGTAAAGGTGCCAAACAACTCACCTTTAATCAGATTAATATTGAACAGGCCGCCCCTTATGCCGCCGAAGATGCTGACATCACCCTTCGCCTCCATCAGACCTTATGGCCGCTAGTCAACGAAGCACCTACCCTGCTATCTGTTCTTAATGACATTGAGATACCACTAATAGTGGTACTCTCAAGCATAGAACGAAATGGCGTATTAATTGATGCCGATACCCTTCGCCAGCAAAGCATAACCCTTAGCCAACGACTTTTCAATATAGAACAACTGGCCTATAAAGAGGCCGGGAGCGAATTTAACCTTAACTCACCCAAACAAATCCAGGAAATCCTGTTTGAACGGCTACAACTACCAGTCACCCAAAAAACGCCCAAGGGGCAACCATCAACAGCGGAATCGGTGCTCCAGGAGTTAGCTCATGATTACCCGCTACCAAAATTGATCCTCGAACACCGTAGTCTGAATAAATTAAAGTCTACCTATACCGACCCCCTGCCTGATCAAATCAACTCCCATACGGGACGTGTTCACACGTCATATCAACAGGCCGTAGCGGCTACAGGGAGGCTTTCATCAAGCAATCCCAATCTACAAAATATTCCTGTCAGAAACCCCGAGGGGCGACTCATTCGCAAGGCCTTTATCGCCCCTGACGGATATAACATTATTGCTGCGGATTACTCACAGATTGAATTACGCATTCTTGCCCACCTGTGTCGAGATGACGCACTGGTCAAGGCCTTCCAACAGGGTGAAGATATCCATCGCTCGACCGCCGCTGAAATATTCGGGATTGATCCTAAACAGGTCAATTCAGATCAACGTCGAAATGCAAAGGCCATCAACTTTGGCCTGATCTACGGCATGTCGGCATTCGGACTGGCCAGGCAATTGAACATCGGCCGAGCAGAGGCCCAGGACTATATGAATCGATACTTTGAACGTTTCCCGGGGGTGGAGACATTCATGTCAACAACCCGGGAGACAGCACGGGCCAATAGTTACGTAGAAACCATCTTGGGCCGACGATTATATCTACCGGAGATCAACAGCCGTAATGCCCAGCGACGGCAATATGCCGAACGTGCTGCCATCAATGCCCCTATGCAGGGTACAGCTGCAGACATTATCAAGATTGCAATGATAAATATCTACCAGTGGTTACGGACGGAGGCGATCGATGCACGAATGATCATGCAGGTACATGATGAGCTTGTCTTTGAAGTTAACCAGGACATAATGTCAGCATTTACCACGACCCTCAGACAACACATGACGTCAGCAGCCAGTCTTGCGGTCCCACTAGAGGTAGATATTGGCCGGGGTGCCAACTGGGACGAGGCCCATTAATTTCCATAGGAGTCCCCTACAAACCTGGACCACCAGGACAATCCACATAGATTTCAGCAGGGTCTTCCTGCCAGCACCTGAAACAGGAGCTTAATTTATTGTTTAATATGGATAATTAGCAATAACTTAAAGTTACATTAATAAATTGAACTTTGAGCAACAATCAT
>CAZYTT010000088.1:0-7778 GCA_964650235.1 uncultured Gammaproteobacteria bacterium
TTAACTTTTTTCAGCAGGTTACGATACATAGTCAACTTGGCGGCCTGAAAGTTGCAAAGTGAAGTCTATCTGACACTCATTAACCTTCGGCAAATGCGCTATACCCATTAATTAACGGCTTTAACAGGCCCCATGATTTAGGAAACATTTTTATGTCTATCCACCCCATAAACGAAAACATATTCAAATACAAATACTTAGGAATGGATACCGAATCTTTACGCAAATCCATGGCCAATAGGCTGGAATATACGGTGGGTAAAGACATTGTTACAGCGACAACCCGCGACTGGTTTAACGTCGTTGCTTATACTATTCGTGACCGTATGATGGAACGGTGGATGGAGACGATGCGGACTTATTATCGCGAAGATAGTAAACGTGTCTATTATCTGTCGCTAGAGTTCCTGATTGGTCGCACTCTGATGAACAGCCTGATGAATCTCGGCATCTATGACGAAGTCAAACAGGCGCTGGAAGAGATTGGACTGGACCTGGATGAGATCTGCGAGGCGGAACCCGACGCCGCCCTGGGCAATGGTGGTCTGGGACGACTTGCCGCCTGCTTCCTTGATTCACTGGCAACACTAGGACTGCCCGGTGTTGGTTATGGTATCCGCTATGAATACGGCATGTTCAAGCAGGAATTCGAAAATGGTCACCAGGTCGAACACCCTGACAACTGGCTGCGCTACACCAATCCATGGGAATTTCCTCGCTCGGAGGTGCTGTACCCGATAAAATTTAATGGCCGGGTCATCCAGTATCCAGACGAAAATGGTCAGATACGCTTTCAATGGTCAGATGCTGACGAGGTCATGGCAATGGCCTATGACACTCCGATCCCTGGCTATAACACCAATACAGTCAACAACTTACGTCTATGGTCCGCCAAGTCCTCACGCGACTTTGACCTTGGCTATTTCAACAAGGGTAACTACATTGTCGCTGTTGCCAATGAGAATGAGTCAGAGTATATCTCCAAGGTCTTATACCCTGACGACACCACCTACATGGGACGTGAGCTGCGATTGAAACAGCAATATTTCTTTGTCTGCGCATCGCTTCAGGACATTATCAACCGCTTTCTCAAGCACCATACCGACTGGAATGAATTTCCTGACAAGGTTGCCATCCAGCTCAATGACACGCACCCGGCTGTAGCCATACCGGAACTCATGCGCATCCTGATGGACAAATATCGGCTTGAATGGCATCAGGCATGGGATATTACCACCAAGACCTTTGCCTACACCAACCACACTTTGTTGCCAGAGGCACTGGAAAAATGGCCGGTATCCCTGTTTGGTAAATTATTACCAAGGCACTTACAGATTATTTACGAAATCAATCACCGCTTCCTCCGAGATGTCATGCATTATTACCCTGGTAATTGTGACCTTCTGAGAGATATGTCAATCATTGAAGAAGGTGGTGAACAACACATCCGCATGGCCCATCTGGCCATCGTGGGCAGTCATACAGTTAATGGTGTAGCGGCCCTGCATACCCAGTTGATGAAAGATACAATTTTTTCAAATTTCAACCGATTCTATCCCAATAAAATCATCAATAAGACCAACGGTGTGACGCCACGTCGCTGGCTACACCATGCCAACCCAAAGTTGTCGGCGTTAATAGACAACCATATTGGTGAACAGTGGACCAGCCAACTTGATGATTTGGAGAAACTGTCGGCATTTGCTGAGAACCCCGACTTTCTCCATGCATTTACCATCATAAAAAATGATAACAAACAACACCTTGCCAGCCTGATCAAAAAAAACATGGGCGTTGATGTAAATTGTGATTCGATTTTTGATGTCCATATCAAGCGCATTCATGAATACAAACGCCAGTTACTGAATGTATTACATGTCATCACGCTCTACAATGAAATTCGACATGGGAATCAGGATATTACCCCGCGCACCGTCATGTTTGCCGGCAAGGCGGCCCCTGGCTATGTTATGGCCAAGCTCATCATCAAATTAGTTAATGATGTCGCTGATATCATTAATAATGATCCGCTGGTCGGCAATAAGCTCAAAGTCCTCTTCATCCCAAACTATGATGTATCAACTGCCTCCGATATCATCCCAGCCGCTGATCTATCTGAACAGATATCCACCGCCGGACTGGAGGCCTCGGGTACAGGTAATATGAAACTGGCTTTGAATGGCGCACTGACAATCGGCACCCTGGATGGTGCCAATATAGAGATCAAGGAAGAAGTCGGTGATGAGAACATCTTCATCTTTGGTCACACCGCCGAGGAAGTACAATCCATCCAGAATAATGGCTATTATCCGCGCGAGATTTATTATGCCGATAATGCATTAAAAGAGGTCATCGACATGATAGGCTCAGGCTTCTTTTCACCTGAAGAACCGGATCGTTACAAATCTATCTACAATATGTTACTGGATGGTGGCGACCGCTATATGGTCCTGGCCGACTATGCCGACTATATACGTTGCCAAAAACAGGTAGCTAACGATTTCCAGGATCAAGAAAAATGGATGCGTCGTGCCATTTTGAATGTTGCCCGAATGGGTAAATTTTCCAGTGATCGTACCATTCGTGAATATGCAGAAGAAATCTGGGATATCGAACCGGTTAATATTGTGATGCCTGAAAACGACTAATTAGAAAACCAGTGTATGTGTCATCTGGCTACCACGAGTAGACAGGTGACACGATGCACAGCGTTAATTCGTTTTATATTCAGAATAACGTTCCAACAAGGTCACAATATCCTGATTACCTTCCTGCATGGCAACTAGCAGTGGATTCCAGCCATTACGATTCTTGATACTCGTATCAGCACCCGCATCGAGCAGAAATTTCACTATCGCAATATGGTCACGGTGAGCGGCCCAGTGCAAGGCGGTATATCCAGATTCGTCCTGAAGATTGACAGCTGCTTGACGCGCTAACAACAGCTTAACTGCAGCCTCATGGCCCTTGGCTGATGCCCGCATCAACGCGGTCCAGCCAGACTGATCCTGCTTATCAATTTTCGCCCCATAATCAAGTAGCAGTTGCATAATCTCAACATGGCCCAGGCGCGCTGCATGCATCAGCGCCGTCCAGCCATAACGATTTACTGCTTCCAGATCTCTGTCGTCATCCAGCAGTTTACTAACCTGCTCCGTGTCTTCATTCAATACTTCCTGCATCAACGGCGTGTTTTGATCGCAACTGGAAAGCATCATCGTCAATACGACGGCCGAAACGAATACTTTTATACAGTTCACACTAACCCCATCCATTGCAACATTATTTTTATTTTGAGATGTAAACGAAATTAAAACCACACCAGCACCTAGCCATCATTAGCCCGCACCTTAATAACAACGTCGATCCCGTCGATTACCGCACCTTGAGGTAACGGAGGCAAGTTCTCCAGGGCGATACAATTATAATCAAGGTCCTGTAGCTCACCCGTATCAATATTATAAATATGATGGTGCGGATGAACGGTCGAGTCATAAAATACCTTGGTATTATCAACGCAGACCTCACGCAAAAGGCCATTACGGGCAAACAGGCCCAACGTATTATAGATCGTCGCCTTTGATACAGACTCACCGCTCTCCCTGACCATTTTTAATACCTGATCTGCCGACAGGTGCTGGGGATGCGTCAGCATAACGCTAGCAATGCCCAGGCGTTGTCGCGTGGGCATAATCCCGTGATTACGCATCATCTCAGCTATTTGATCGGCACTTATCACCATGATCGATCTATGCACAGGCTAAGGGTATAGCGTAGGGCCTGATATCAAGCCCCACAATACCCGTTTGACCTAATATCATACCACTCAACAGACGGGCACTGGCCAGACCGAGCACGACGCCATTGCGAAAATGCCCGGCATTAATATAGAGTCCCTTTATTTCCGGATGTTCAGAGACATAAGGGACACCATCTGTAGTACCAGGCCTAAGCCCGGCCCATTGCCTGACAGGTCCGAATTCGAGCAAATTGGGCAAATAGCGCTGGACAAAGGCCAATAATTGGTCGCGGGCACCAGTCGTTGTACCTCGATCATATCCGACATACTCCAATGTACTGCCAATCAGCACATGGCCATCGCGGCGCGGAATGGCATAGTGCCCATCAGCCAACAAAATATGTCGCAACCAACCAACAGGCGCCTTGAATAGCAACATCTGACCTCTAACCGGCTCAATATTGACAGCCTCGGTATGGGGCTGCAGCAGCTGTCTACTCCAAGCCCCACCGGCAACAACAACAGAGTCCACCTGATATTGACCTGCCGAGGTGACAACCCTGCCAATACGCCCCCCGGAGCGGTGTAAGGCCTGCACTTCGACACCTGCATTAACCTTGGCACCCATCTGTTCGAGACTGGCAATCAGGGCTTGAACCAGACGTGGATTTCTAACCTGAGCGATCTGTGGAAAGAACAGCCCGTTTGAATCAGCACCTGGCTCAGTGAAAAGCGATGGCTCCAGGCTCGCCAGGCTATTGTTAGTTAACGGTTCGCAGGATTGCTGCCATTTTTTCGCCCAGTACTGCCCAGCCCTGAACTCATCCTTATCCAGCATTAACAAACCACTAGCAGTCCACTCAGGATCAATACCTGTCTCGAGCCTTAGCTGCTGGCAGAAATCAGCATAGTGATGCTGGCTCCACGCCGCCAGATGATTGACCGTATCGGCATAGCGCCACGGGTATAATGGCGACAGTATGCCACCGCCAGCCCAGGATGACTCCTGACCCGGTTTACCACGCTCAAGTACCGCTACCGATAACCCAGCCAGACATAATTCTCGAGCCACTAATAGACCGCTTAATCCAGCACCTACGATTATACAATCACTCTTCATATCAATTTTACTAGCCATTCTGGAGGACTATTATCGCATATAAAGTGAAGGCCAGACCGGCGTTAAACCAGTGAAAATACTGAAAACGACCATTTGTCGATTAAAACTGACCGTTCGTAAGGCCAGCCGCCATTAAACTCAATGTTTCATGGCGACAACCGATAAGTCTGGCATGAACAAAACCCCGAAAAATCGAAACAGAGACTACGCCGCCGGCTTCACCCTGGTCGAACTGATAGTAGCCCTTACCGTGGCCGCCATCTTGGTATCGATAGCTGTGCCCAGCTTTTCCACCATGGTGCAAAATAACCGCCTGACTGCGCAGGCAAATCACTTCATTGCCGCCCTGACATACGCCCGCAGCGAGGCCGTTAAACGTTCTGCCACAATTGATGTTATCGCTACCAGTGCAACCAGCGCTAACGAATGGGGGCCAGGACTGAAGGTCAAGGTCAATGGCGGTGCCGACCTGAAGGTATTTCAGGCCCTGGATGGCAGCAGCACATTAAACAGTGTCGGTGACAACAGCACCTTCCAGTATTTGGCCAATGGTCGTGCCACGATTACAGATACCTTTGATCTGTGCGATGGCCGCACAGGTGAGACGGGCCGTCGCATAAGTATCTCAACGACAGGGCGCGCATCCACGACTAATGTTGTATGTGGTTAATCGAGGCAAACTCATGATCAAGCACAGATCCAACAATCAATCTATCCGTGGTATCACCATGATCGAGGTGTTAGTCACCATGATAATTCTTTCAATCGGCCTATTAGGCCTTGCAGGCCTTCAACTCACAGGAATGCGCAGCGTTAATAGTGCATCACTGCGCACACAGGCAACTGTATTAATTAATGACATTACCGAACGCATGCGAGCAAACCCGGTTGCGATTAACAACAACCAGTTTATGAACATAGATTCAACGGCCATAGACTGCAATGCGACACCCGCACCCTATTGCGCCGAGTACAATGATTCAACATCCGGTGCTGTGGTCAATGCAGCACAGTGCACTAGTACGCAATTGGCAATTTTTGATGTAAGCAACTGGTATTGCGGCACTCTAACAGCAACAAATGGTGGACTAACTGGTGGTGTCCAGACAGTTTTACCGCAGGCAACAGCTACAATTGTCTGCAATGATACTGAGGCCGATCCTCTATCTCCTGACGGTGACCCGTGCACCGATACATCTACACACACCATCACGTTGACTTGGAGCGAACTCAACTCTAATAGATCAGGCAACAGTAGTCCCATTAGCCAGACACTTCAGGTGACAATGCAGCCATGATGACATCGACACCACACAGACTCAAATTCAGTCAGGGCTATTCCCTGATTGAGTTAATGGTCGCTATTACCATAAGCCTAATCTTGATGGCCGGTGTCGGACAGATATTTCTAAGCACCAAGACCTCCTATAATCTGCAAAATGGTCTGGGGCGCTTACAGGAAAATGCCCGCTTTGCCCTAGACCTATTGCATCAGAATATTGGCAGAGCAGGTTATGCAACATCATTTGATGGCATCAACAATTTTGACGATATCAATATAAAAGAGAATGAAACTGAAAACGCCGCACTTAACTTCACCAAGGGCAACAGGACAGCCAGTGACGTTATTTCGATCAACTACACATCGGCCACTGATTGCTTGGGTAATGCCACAGGGGGGGTTGCTACCGACCGTTACTATCTGGCCGGCTCGACACTCATGTGTCTAGGCAATGGCAGTACAACCCCGGGCGCTCTGGCAGACGGCATCGACAATATGCAGATACTTTATGGCGAGGATACCGATGAAGATGACGTCGCCAATCAGTTTGTTAATGCCAATAATGTCAACACATGGGAACGTGTTAAAAGTGTAACAATTGCTCTATTAGCAAACACTGTCGATGAGATCGGCATCGCCAGTATTGATAAGAATACCCATGTTCTATTAAACACACCTGTCATTGGCCCTCTAAATGACAATGTGCTGAGACGCGTATTCACAACCACTATAATCATACGAAACTAACTGGATTAGCGGGCAATGAAAACTGTCATTTCAATCAATCAACAATCGGGCACAGCACTCATAGTCAGCCTCGTGATCCTACTTGTCCTTACTATCATCGGTGTATCTTCTATCAGCAACACCAATCTCGAAGAACGGATGGCACAAAACTTTCAAACCTCTGCTATTACATTTCAGGCCGCAGAATCGGCAATTAACTCAATAATAAACGCTAGCAATAGATTCAGCACAGCGGGAGATAAGAACCCATTTTACACTGAGACAAACGACCCCACACTAGCAACAATTAATACCGGCACTAATGTCATTACTGATGTAACCAACCTTGGCTTAACCAAGAATCCAACATTGGTCACTAATAATCACCTTAATAATGTAAATACTAATATAACAGCAACAATGGAATACACAGGTTATGGAGCATGCCCAGGCATGTCGTCAGATAGTTTTATCTGTTATTTTGTGGAAATCAATACCAATGCCTCCATTGACAACGTAGGCAGCAATAAAACCCATATACAGGGGTATTATGACCCCGCACCAAAACCTAATTAATAATTCATACCAGGATAAACAATGAATAAAAAATTTAAATATCTATTTTTCGTTTTAATATGCTTATTATTCATCGGTCAAAGCAATGCAGACGAACGCATTATCACCCAACAAGATGTTGTAGAAGCTGACAAAATTATACTAAAACTCAATAAAAACACTCGAAAACTCACCCTACTTGTGTCCGGCTGTGAAAAATGTCCATTAGAATTAGATGCCACATACGGTGTTAGGTTTTTTTTGAATAATAAATTAATAAGCAAAGAAAAAGCAAAATTACATTCTGGAAAACCAGGAACAATCATTTATAACGCAGACAAGGACGTTGCCATCAG
>CAZYTT010000089.1:0-5650 GCA_964650235.1 uncultured Gammaproteobacteria bacterium
CCGCGCGAGGCGCGACTAAATATACTGGATCTTAAGTCAGATGTGGCGGGTTCTGAACGCGCACCAATTTATATAATGAATATAGAAGGGCAGGCGACCGAGGGTGTTGAGTCACTACAGGCTGCTGTTGATATCCTGTCTGAAGAGGGCGTAGATACGGCATTGACCACAATAGAAACGATGATTGGCTAGGCATGGCTATACGCGATATCCTGATTCATCCAGCCGATTGTCTGAAAGAGATTGCTGCCCCTGTCAGTGATTTTGGTTCAACCTTAAAGATGCTATACGATGATCTTAATGATACCCTTTCTCAGGCGCCCGGTTGCGTTGGGATAGCGGCACCACAAATAGACTATAGTCAGCGAGCAATAATGATTGATGTGAAGGGCTCGGACTTTGGTTGTCTGTTTCTGGTGAATCCCGAGATTGTCCATCATGAAGGTATGAAACGTGGCCGTGAAGGTTGTCTTTCGGTGCCTGATTTTACCGGTAATGTGATTCGAGCAGAGCATATTGAAGTAAATGCCCAGGATATTGAGGGTAAGCCATTAACATTGAAGTTTTCAGGCTTTGAGGCCCGGGTGGTGCAGCATGAAGTAGACCACCTAGATGGGCTGTTATTTCTCGATCGCCTGATTAGTCGACATCATGATTTATTTAAACGTAAGGTATATAAAGACAGTTAGTAAATAGCCTGGTTGATAGCTGATTATGCTGGAGTAGTCAGAAGGTCGGTAGGCTCGTAGAGGTCACGAAGATTTAAGCTGTTCAATCTTGTCGATCAGGCGATTGAAATCAACGGGCTTGGACTCATATTCATCACAACCGGCGTCCAGTGCCTTCTGTCGATCGCTGTCCATGGCATGGGCAGACAGGCCGATGACAGGAATAGTACTAGTTTCAGCATCCAGCTTCAGTTGTCGAGCTACTTCCCAACCATCGATCGCTGGCAGGCTCATATCAAGCAGAATAATATCGGGTTTATGGCTTTGTGCCCTGGCTATGCCTTCTACGCCATCGGTAGCTATAACGATGTCATAATCCCTGCGCTGGAGTCTTCGTGAAAGCATATCACGATTCATTTCATTGTCTTCAACGAGTAATATGGTTGTCATTTCGTAGCTTCTTTGTTTTCAATTCGAACCCACTTCTTAATAACGCCGCTAAATTGTTCCCAGTCTATCGGCTTGGTTAAAAATTCGGCGGCACCCAGTGATTCATTGAGGTGTTGTTCACTGATTTTAGAAATCATAATAACAGGTATACCTTTTAATTGTTCATCGTGTTTAAGGTCTTCCAGAACTGCCCATCCGTCATGTTCCGGTAGTTGGGTGTCGATGGTTATCAGGTCTGGTGGATTAAAACGTGCCATGGCCATCCCCTTGGTTCCATCACTGACAGTGTCAACGATAAACCCGCGTTGCTCAAGGTAACTCTGGATAAGCTTCCTGGTTTTGGCCTCGTCATCAATCAATAAAATACGGCTGATCTTTTTGCGTCGTTCGGTGCGTTTAAGTGAAGGTTCCTTAACGGGAATCTCTGTTGCTTTAGGCAGGCGGGCTCGAGTAAATTCACCTGCCGTGGAGGCATCTACGGGGATGTTAATGGTGAAGCGTGTACCTTTATTGACTTCACTCTGGGCGTAGATACTGCCACCTAATAATTCACAAAAGCGCTTACTGATAGTTAGACCCAGGCCCGTGCCCCCGTGTTCACGAGTCGTCGAGCTATCAGCCTGTTGAAATGGTTTAAAGATTTTTTTAATATTTTCAGCTGAGATACCAATGCCGGTATCCTGGACGGTACAGACGATGTGCTCAAGATCAATTTCACCTGAGCGTTCCACCGTCAATTCTACCCGCCCATTTTTGGTAAACTTGCAGGCATTGCTTAACAGGTTTAATAATATCTGGCGGAAGCGAGTGACATCTGAACAGATAGTGCCGAGATTGTCAGTGCATTGTAACTTGAATTCATTATTTCCCTTGCGTGCTAGAGGATCTATGGTCGATGCTATTCCGTTAATGACCTCGGTAACATCAAATTCTTCCAGGTGTAAATTGATTCGTCCTGCCTCAATCTTGGAAATATCCAGTATTTCGTTAATGACATTGAGCAAGTGCTTGCCGGCATTCTGTATTTTTTCAAGGTCCTCTAAAGACTGACGATGGCCGCTGTCTGTCAGGTCTTCGGTCAGCATTTCACTGTAACCAATGATGGCGTTTAAGGGTGTACGTAATTCATGACTCATGGTGGCGAGGAACTGACTTTTGTAGGTGCTGGCCTCAACGGCCTTGTCATGTGCTATAGCCAGCTCACGAGCATTTTGATCGAGATTTTGATTGATTTTCTCAATTTCACTTAAATAACGTTCACGTTCATTTGCCTGTTTGCGAATGATGACATCAGCGCGTCTAACCATCAGGAAGAGTACGGCATAGACCAGGCCAAGGATTCCGATTATCGCGAAGCCAAAATTATTACGACTGTCAAGGATCTTCAAATAGGTGTCGGTAACATCGGCATGGATTTCAAGTATGGCACGTATTTCACTATTGACAGGATCGCGGATCGGAAGGTAACTGGATAGAATATATCGATCCTCAAGCATGCCATTGGCAGATGATATAAAGTCTATGAAATTTAATTCAGTAATAGGTCTGTTGTTAATCGCCGCATAGTTGCCGATGTAGCCGTCGGGCATCACCTTATCGACTTCGCCAGGTTCAGTTGCGTATATAGTATGGCCCTGAGTATCGATAATATTGATCTTAACGATAGGGGTGTTATCCATCAGCTTGACGATTGAGGCATCAAGTGTCATAAAATGTAACTGGTTTTCCTGTTTGGAATCACCTTTGCTGATGCCATGATTGTTGGTATCTATAAAAAACTTCACCTGCGGCCAAACAGCATTGGATATGATCTGAGTGAGGGTAATATGTTGGCGTTGACCCTGATCGACGAGATCATCAATAGCGAGCATTCGATACATCCAGCTCAAAATCATGACGGCAATGATGATGGTTAGCAGACTGGTTAAAGAGAAATATCTCGAAAGTTGAAAGGTCCTTCTTGTTCTAAAAATTTTTGGCATGAGTTCAATTATTCGTCCTGGAATTCAGACCGAATTCTCAGGAATTCATCTTCAACATCCAGGTAGGCCTTGACGATATAGGGGTCAAAGTGACTGTCTTTGCCTTCGACAATAAGCCGACGGCAATGATCAGGGTCGTAGGCCTCTTTGTAACAACGTTTGGAGGTCAGGGCATCAAAGACGTCAGCCAGTGCAAGGATGCGGGCAGAAATAGGAATATCTTCACCTTTTAGTTGATAGGGGTAACCGCTTCCATCCCAGCGTTCATGATGACTCTCTGCAATCTCAACGCCGGTTTGAAGAATGGGATTATTGGGGAACTGTTTTAATACGGCCCTTAAGGTATCAGCACCAATAACAGGGTGTTGTTTCATAATTTCCCATTCATCACTGGTCAACTTGCCGGGTTTCATCAGGATGTTATCAGGGATGCCAACCTTGCCAATATCATGGAGGGGGCTGGCAGCATAGATGCTGGTGATAAATTCACTTGAGATCAGACTTTGAAAACGGTTTTGCAGGGATAATTGCTGAGCCAGGACCTTGCAGTATTCACGCATACGTTCAAGGTGTGCGCCGGTATCCGGATCCTTGGATTCTGATAATTTAGACAGTGCAAAGATGGTGGCCAATTCAGCCGCAGCAATTTGCTTGACCTGTTCATCAACTCGTTCTTCAAGGTGCAGGTTCTGGTGTTGCAGTTTTTTCTGGTAGGCCTTTTCCTGGTCTAACCAGCGTTTTCTGTCGAGTCCCGCATTGACGCGGGCGCGAAGCAGGACCGGATTAAACGGTTTGGTCAGATAGTCATCAGCGCCCATCTCGACACACTTAACGATACTATCCATCTCATCCAGGGCTGAGATCATCAATACCGGGATATGGCGTGAATGATTATCTGACTTGATTTTCTCCAGCACATCATAGCCATTGAGTCCTGGCATCATGATGTCCAGTAATATCATGTCGAAATCATTCTGGGCAATCAGGTCCAGAGCCTGCTGGCCATCATTTGCCATCATAATACGTAGATGTTGCTGTTCCAGTCGCCTCCTTAACAGGTCTCGATTCATCTCATTGTCGTCAACGACCAGGATTTGTGGGGTAAGTTCTGTTATATCGAGCATATTTGATGGTTCACGTTGTGGTAAGGTTAATGTCGGCCGGGTATGGATAGTACTTTGCTACGCAAAGGAACATTGCATTACCTGATTTTATCGGGTCGCTGGCTGTCTTCTTTAACTTGAATATAGCTGATCAGTGAGTAACCCGGTTAAAGTAAAACGATTAAGATTAATACCCCGATAATTAGCCAGCTCTGACGGTTATCAGGAGCCTCCGGGGAAGATGTCTTGTAGGGCTTGGTGGGATTATTAGCTATATTCGTTGTTTTGACAGGATCTGCTCGCAGGCTCAAGCGGTTGTTGTCAATATTCTCTTCGGTCTGCCTTAGGGTTTTAACCGAGACATTATTATCATTCTCGGTAGGCTGTGTCCGTATCGTCACATTGGCCTGATCACCTTGATTCAGTGTCCCCAGACGACAATTAAAACTTGTCGCTTCAGTCATACAATCACCACGTGGATTATTTGACGATATGACAATATTTGAATCAGCAAGTTCATAGCTAACAACAACTTCATCCGCACGCCCAGATCCCTGGTTGCTAATGGTGTATTCCTGAATAAACTGTTGCTCTTCGGGTTTTATCTGGCCGGAGATACTCAAATCCGGATCGCCGCTACTAATAATGGTCCCGGACTTTCCGACACTTATATATTGTTGACCATTCCATGCAATACCATAGAGTGAGTTAGACGTGCCTGAGTCTTTTTGGTGCCAGTCCTTACCGTCGCTACTGATAAGAATGGTGCCGTTTTCACCAACAGCAATAAATTGTCTTCCATCCCATATTAAATCGCTGAGCCAGCGCTGGGTGCCGCTGTCGATCAATTGCCAAGATTTACCATCCGGGCTACTGAGCACAGTGCCAGACTCACCGATGGCAAGATAGATGGTACCGTTCCAGACTACATTATAGAGCAGTTCCTTAGTTGGGGTTGGCTGTCGTTGCCAGCTGTTGCCATCATCATTACCTGTTAAAACGGTACCATTTCTACCCACGGCGACAAATTGGCCGTTACCCCAGGTTACACCGTAGAGGTTATCTGTTGTACCGGAGGGGTGTTGTACCCATTGGAGCCCATCCGTACTGGTAAGAATGGTATAGCCATCGCCGACAATAACGTATGTCTTACCGTTCCAGGCGCTGGCAATTAACGAATCCCTGGTGCCAGAGTTGCGTGACTGCCATTTAATGCCGTCCATGCTGGACAGGATAGTGCCTTCACCGCCGACGGCCAGATATTGACTACCATTCCATATGACCTTGCCTAACCAGTTAGGTTTGTTGCCCAGGCGGTTTATCCACTGTATTCCATCGGTGCTGGTGAGTATGGTTTGTTCATCGCCGATAGCAGTGAATTTTTGGCCGTCCCAGGTGATTGAATTTAACCACAACGTCATCCCTACGGATTTTTTTTGCCATTCGT
>CAZYTT010000089.1:5750-7749 GCA_964650235.1 uncultured Gammaproteobacteria bacterium
CATGGTGCCTCCTTCTCCAACGGCGATGAAGCGATTACCATCACTGGCAATACTGAAGAGGTTGCGGGAGGTCTTGCGGGGGGATATTTGCCAATCTCGACCATTGGCGCTAAATAGCGTGGTGCCGAACTTGCCGACGGCCACAAAAAGATCGCCATTCCAGGCGACATCATAGAGTATAGAATCTGTGCCCGATGTCTGGGGGTACCATTTGCGACCGTCAAGGCTGGTAATGACGGTTCCTTCATCGCCAACAGCGATGAATTTTTTTCCATTCCAGATTACCGAAACTAGGGATTTTTCTGTTACGGCTGATTGTTTATACCATTCGCGCCCATTCAGACTAGTAAAGATATTGCCGTTTTCACCAACTACAACATATCGTTTGCCACTCCAGCAACTGCTATAGATTTGAACCTGGCTGCCTAGCTTGGTCTGAATCCATTGATTGCCATCGGTGCTGTATAACAGAGTGCCGCCTGATCCTGTAGCTATATAGCCGGGCTGTCCATGAGTGATACTATGAATAGAATTACCCTGTGGCAGGGGGTTGCGCCATTCCCAGTTATCACCTGAGGCAAAGGCATGGGTCGAGATACCAATAACCAAAAGTAGGATTAGTCGTATCATGGTGGGGGGCAAATACATTAATAAATCCGTATATTTTGTAATTAATTTAGGATGGCTGGTGCCATCAATTTATTTGAATTAGACAATGCTATCGGCATCTTATCAATTTTTGACAATAGCTTATGCCACGTCAATATTAAGTAGACTTGAATCGTGTGGATTTAATTATTAGAAGGTTGAGCCATTCCAGCCCCATAAATGACGGGCAGAGTTACTGAATTCAATATAGATGCGGTTAGCGGATGTCCCTGTTTTTTCCATCAGATATTGTGTTAAGGCGGCTGAAAAGTCAGCGGTCTGCTTTTCGGGCAGGCCGATGCTCTTAAGTTCAAGATAACAGGCCGATGTTGCCTTGCCATCAAATATCAGGTTCACTTCACACTCCAGTATAACCATTATATAGCGCTCTGGCTTGTTGAGCAGTTGCGACAATAGTGTTGAGCAACCCCGGGTAATTTCTTCCTGGATGGGTCGGGCCAGGTCTAAATTAGTCTGAATTTTGAGCAATGGCATGGTGATCCCTTTTTCTATTGTGGTTCTATTGTTGTTCTTGGGTCGATCTGGGCAATTATAAACCTTATATCATTTGATATTAACATGATGAATTGTGTTGGAATGGACTGTATTTGAACGGTTTTTTCCTGGTGGGTGCTGTTCATAACTGCTAAGACAGCGTACAATAGATAACTTTCGTTTTGACTTAGAGCGTCTGAGAAGTGGAATCGCTTGTCAGGCAATCCGTTTGTTACATGAGGGTATAGCCGTGGAGTTAACCGGGGCAGAGATAGTTGTCCGCTATCTTAAAGATGAAGGTGTTGAGTATGTATTTGGGTATCCGGGTGGGGCGGTACTACACATATACGACGCCTTGTACAAACAGGAAGACGTTGAACATATCCTGGTTCGTCATGAACAGGCGGCAACACATGCTGCTGATGGTTATGCCCGGTCGACCGGTAAGCCAGGGGTCGTCCTGGTAACATCCGGCCCTGGAGCGACCAATGCCGTCACAGGTATTGCTACGGCCTATATGGACTCAATACCAATGGTTGTCATTACCGGACAGGTGCCCAAGAATCTGATTGGTAATGATGCCTTCCAGGAAGTCGATTCAGTTGGTATTACGCGCCCTTGCGTCAAGCATAATTTCCTTGTCAAGGATGTAGCTGATCTTGCTATAACGTTGAAAAAAGCCTTTTATATTGCAACGTCGGGTCGTCCTGGCCCGGTGGTGGTTGATATTCCCAAGGATATAACGGCCGATAAAACTGACTACAGCTATCCGGAAGAGGTTAGTATTCGTTCCTTCAATCCAGTTGTTAAGGGGCATTTTGGTCAGATAAAAAAGGCTGTTGACCTTATTTATACG
>CAZYTT010000090.1:0-7701 GCA_964650235.1 uncultured Gammaproteobacteria bacterium
ACTATTGACATAATATGCAATAGTACATAATATGCACTTAAGCCAATACGGAGATACTAATTGTGACCCAAAAACGAACTATAGATGAGATGGCCGCTGCGTTTAATGCGGCACCGTCCAGTACCGGCATGAGCTTTGTCGCTGAAATTGTCAATGACGACGTTTTGCAGATCGTTATTGATGACAGAGAAGAATTTCCCGTCTTTGTGACGGTTGATGATGACCAGATTCTATGTATTTCGAATCTTTGGTCATCAGATGAAGTTAAAGAGGGTGTTGTGAATGATCTAAATCAACTTTTATTGACACTCAACATCCCTGTGCCCTTATCTGCTTTTGCTATCACGCGAAGTGGTCAGTACTGCATCTTTGGCTCCCTGGCCCCCACGTCAATTATCGACAACGTCATTCGTGAGGTTGAAACCCTCAGCGACAATACAGTGAGTGCTGTAGAGCAATTTGTCGACTATTTGAACTAATCGAGGAAAAAATCATGAGTTGGATAAAGAAACTTGTTACTGCTGTACGTGGTGGCGTCAATGAAGCTGGTGAAGCCGTAGCAGATTCGCAGGCTATGCGTATCCTGGATCAGGAAATGCGTGATGCTGAACGAGAGCTGGGTTTGGCCAAAGAAAATTTGACCAGTGTTATGGCTGAGCATGTAGCTGTAGACCGAAAGGTCAAGCAGCTGAAAGCTCAGATTTCTGAACATGAAGGATATGCTGCACAGGCCCTGGACAGTGGAAAAGACGAATTGGCCCATGAGATTGCAGAAAAGATAGCTTTTCTCGATACTGAACTGGCAGCTCAAACAGCCGTTCTCGAAAGTCACAACTCAACTGTATCCCAGATTAAAGTGACGATCAGGGATACTGAGAAGGCGCTTAAAGGTTTAAAGACAGAAGTGGCCATTGAGAAGACACAGGCCAGTGCACACAAGGCTCAAAAGGCGCTGGCAGAACGGCATTCTGGTTCTAATTCAGCTATGCTCGGTGCTAAAAGTTCGCTAGAGCGCATCCAGGCCCGGCGCCAGAAGGAAAAAGATCGTATGGCTGCTGCCAGTGAGCTGAGCAAAGAAAGTGATGGCGCTGATCTGAATGATAAGCTGCGAGATGCCGGCATCATCCCAGGCCAAAAAAGTGCGAATGATGTGCTAAATCGCATTCGTAACAAGTCAGCTGCCAGTTAAATACGATTGAGCATGGGACTTTTTGATAAATTAAAAAACCTGGGGAAGGACAAGCCTTCCCCACGGGTTTTATCTCACGCCAAAGATCTGGTTACGGGTGATGTTGTTAATTTTGGCTTTAGCTCACTCGAAAGCCTGAATAATTCATCGGCTCAAATTGGATCCATTAATACCTTTGATATTAGTGAAACGCTTAATAAGACCGTTTTTAAGCTGGATACCACCAGTAAAGCTGATTATTTAGCGGTCATTAAGGATCGCGACGACGAAAAATTAGAGCTCTCACGAGTCATCCACCCCGATGATGTCGATAAGCTCTTTACTTTTGGTCAATTTTCCAACGTATTTGATCAGGACCAAGCACTCTCGCGACTGGACACTAAAAATACGCCCGCACATTTATCAGGCTGGACAGCCGAGGCCTACTTTCTTGAAGCCAGCCATGAGATCTATTTGTACCAGGGTGATTACCGTACAACACCACTGCCCGGTTTGAAATCAGATGCAACAGCATTGGATTACTATCTCTTCGTCAGCCAAGATCGTAAGCATGCTCTTCAAATTGAAGTCTTTGATGAAAATAGAACCGATGTTCTGTTAATTGCCTATCAACCACTGCATTTCATAGAAGCGATGTGGCCAGCAAAACAGAGTATGGAAGAGTAGTGCCTAAAAATACATCGAACCCATTAGCTGGGCCAAAATCGGAAGCCCTTGATATCACGCAAGAAGCCTTTCAGATGCCATTAGAGATTATGAGCGAGTTACGCCATGCCTCATATCGTGAAGGACTCTCAACGTCTGATCTGTGTCGCCAGATTCTTGGATTACCCATTAAGACCAAGAAAACAGGTGGAAAACGACTGACTATTTCGCTAAAACCGGAAGATTACGAGAAATTAGGTAAACGGTACAATCTTCCGGTTAATGACCGTCAAACCATTCGATTAAAAATACGGCATGATATCGAAGCGTATTACCTGGAAAACATCAATTCAAACGACAAGTAAAAGTTACCGCTTGCATGTACATCGTTACACCGTAGAATTTAGGGATGATGATACTTCAAAGACTGATCAAACACAGATTGCGCATTAAACGACCAAAGCTTGTAGATTCCGATCTAAAAAAGTCAATCTATCAAACATTCGCAATTATGTTGGGCCTCCTGGGCGCACATGTCATTGCAATGATGATATTTGAACACCTTGGATTCTGGCAAAGCGTCTGGTTAACCCTCGTTACCGTATCAACCGTTGGTTATGGTGATGTCTCTGCAAACACGGTGCAGGGCCAGGTATCAACGATTATTGTCATTATGTTAGGTGCGGTGATGGTACTACCCAAACTCGCGGCTGATTATCTGGAATTCCGTAGTATTCGACGGGATAAAAAACTTAAAGGTAACTGGAGGTGGAACATGAAAGACCACATTGTCATCCTTAACACGCCTGTCAATGATCCTGATCAGTATCTAAACCGACTTATTAGTCAGTTTAATGCCAGCCATCCTGATGAAGAACCCAATGTACAGATCGTTACCAGCGCCTATGCCAATGGATTACCCAATACGTTACTCTCGCTTAAAAATGTTACCCATTTTAATGGTCGGGCTGATGATTTGGAGGCATTGGAACAGGCGAATGTGAAGGAAGCTCGAGCGATTATCATTTTATCAAAGCGGGAATCTGACAAGCATTCTGACGGTCGTACCTTCGATATTCTGCATCGTTTGAAAGATCTGGGGGTTGACTGCCGCATTCTTGCCGAGTGTGTTAATGATGATAACCGAAATCGTTTAGGGGATGCCGGTGCAAATGTGGTGATTCGCCCCATTAGAGCGTACCCAGAAATGATTGTACGCGCCTTTGTTGCTCCAGGTTCTGAGCAAATTATTGAAAATATGTTCTCAAACAGCGAAGATGAATACCTTCGATTTGATATTGATGTCTCAAGACCACGCTGGGCTGATGTTACCTGTGCCTTTGCCGTGAACGATATCGGGACTGCTATCGGATATATCGATAAGGACACTGCCGTTCTTCACTGTAACCCCCCGCAACTTGAACCGGTTAATGCATCCGCTGTTTTTCTGGTAGCTCGTGAAGAAAGCAAGCCTACAGTGGATGCTGTAATAGCGGCACTTCAATAACCTTTATCAACGGAGAATCCCGTATGCTTAAACATGCTTTATCGAAGAGCCTGGTGGTTCTGATTGTTTTATCACTTTTACTACTCAGTGGATGTGGTAATCGGTATGCAGAAGACACCCAAGACTTAAAGCAGAAGGTTTCTGCCAGCCTGGTAATGCTCAAGAAAAAACTGGATGCGGGTCAATTACGAAATAGCGCTATTGCTAAAACGTATGCAAAACAGTTGTCTATCAAGAAACCTGAACTAAAAGATGTTGCCACCCTCCTGGCTAAGGATGCCACGTCTGAGGGTATTGGTTATACCTCTATGACCTTTCGGTTAGATAAGGTCGCTCTGACACCAACCACTGAGCAGGCCTATCGGACTGGGATAGCAGAGCTTCAAAGTATTGAGGCCGGTGCAGATCCGATCATTTTTAACGAGTCATTGATTGATATTGTTAATACTCTGGCGGATCTATCCGAGGGACAGCTGGCAAGGCTAAACATTCCAAAAGACGCGACAAATGCAGCAGCTACAACGCCTGCCAGCTATTTGGTCGGGAACGAAAACTATGGACAATGGCGACAGGATTCCTCTGGGAATTCATTCTGGGCATTTTACGGCCAGTACGCATTAATCAGCTCTTTGCTGAGTCCATCCTACGGCTATCATCGCGGCCCAATCTACCGTGATGATTGGTACAGTCGCCCACGTAATAGCTACTACAACGATTATGGTCGCAATACTTACGGTTCAACGAAGCAACAAGCCAACTGGAAAACTTACACCAACACCCGTGCGAAACAAGGCAAGCCCGTTGCAACGACTAATAAAGATTATCGGTCCAATGCAGCCGCCAAACGTACAAGCACCTATTCCAAAATGGGATCAAAAAAATACGGGGCCAAAACAGCCCATAGTTCAGGGTCGTCAAAATCGAGTACCCCGGCAAGACGATCATCAAGTTATGGCAGTTTTGGATCAAGCAGTCGTGGCACATCATCAGGAAGCCGTAGTTTCCGTGGCGGTAAATAATTGAATACTTTTATGAGGATCTATTTATGAGCAACTTTGTCGGAATTAATCCCAGTCTCACCACCTACTATATCGTCGATTTACTTATCATTATTGCTATTCTGGCAGGTGTCCGTGTTTTCGCTGGTCTTGTCGGTAATGTATCATCGACTGATGAGTTAGCGAAGAAAAATAACCACGCTTTTGGTATCTCAGTTGCCGGCGCAACGCTGTCTATCGCTATTATGCTCATGGGGGCTGTGAGTGGTGAAGTCGGTATGAACCCCGCTACAGAGGCCCTTTCTATGGTCGCTTATGGTATTGCAGGCATCCTGTTGATGTGGATTACCCGCAAATTATTTGATGCTATCTCGTTACCCAATATATCCATTCATGACCTGATATTGAATGAAAACACCGCTGCAGCCGTGGTAGATGCCGGTAATATGATAGCGACGGCGATAATTATACGAAGCGTCATGATCTGGGTTGATACCAACAGCCTCGGGGGTATCGCCATTATTGTTATCGGTTTTGTGTTATCCCAAGTTATTTTGCTGGGCGCAACTGCATACCGCCGATATGTTTACAATAAGCGCCATGGGCAATACGGCGTTCAAGAACAGATCAGTAACGGCAATACAGCACTTGCCCTGCGCTTTTCTGGTTACCGGATTGGTATGGCCCTAGCGGTCACCGCTGCCTCAGGTATCGCTGTTTACGATCCGGAGTCCTTATTTACCCATATGTTGGCTTGGTTGATCATCGCCATTATCTTTGCTGTTAGTTTGACCCTCATTGCTATCCTGACACGTTTTGTTGTCCTGCCTGGAGTCAATGTAGCTGATGAGGTCGATTCCCAGGGTAATGTTGCCATAGGAGCGATTGAAGCTGCTATCTACATTGCTGTCGGCTTTCTACTGGCTGGTTTATTTGGATAACTAACCCCGTGAAGCATAAAGAAACCATCATGTTCGGAGTTTATAACATAGGTGCATTGGCACTCTACTTTACCCCGATTATTCATGTTCCGTTTGGCTGGTTGGAAACCTATTTCCACGAAGTCAGCCACGGTATCATGGCCCTGTTGACCGGTGGATCTGTCACAAAAATTGAGGTCTACATTTCCGGAGGTGGTAAATGCTTCACGATGGGTGGCTGGTCAGCCCTTATAGCCTTTTCGGGCTATTTTGGAGCCGTCCTTTGGGGTGTCGCCCTCTTTTTTGGTGCTCGATCGCATTCAAAATCCAGCAACATACTGGCCTATGTGCTATCGATTGCTGTTATTCTGACCCTCGTCTTTTGGGCGCGAGATTTTTTTACCATTCTGATTCTGTTGATCATTGCGTCACTGGTCTTCATTTCTAACAAGTATGTCTTTGGTGATATTTTCCCACGTATCATGGAATTTATAGGTGTCTACATACTCGTAAGCGCCCTCTTTTCACCCCTTCACCTGATCGATGGCCGACATCGAGGTGATGGAGCGACGCTCGCTGAAATTACATACTTACCGGAATTTTTCTGGATCCTCGTCTGGTTATCATTTGGTGTATTCGCCCTCTACCGATCCTGGCGCTATCTCCATGAAAAGGCAATAGCCTCTGAAGTAGATAGCTTGCTCAATAAGCCAAGCATGTAATCATGCTGATACCTCAATGAATATAAGAGCGAGCCATGCGTCTATCAAAAAAACAACGACGACTGATTCAGCATGATATAGCCATTTTTTCTATCATGGCCATTTTAGCTGGCTGTGGGCTTATCTACGAATATCTTCTCTCACACTATGCCGGTCGTGTGCTTGGCGCTTTAGAGACCGTCATCTTTACGATGATCGGTATAATGATTGTCTCAATGGGCATCGGTGCCTTTTTGGCTCGATTCATTCGATGCCATTTTACAGGGTTTGCCTGGCTGGAGTTGGCCATTGCATTAATAGGCTCAACATCGATTTTGGCGATCTCCTTTATTTTCTCATTCACATACAGTCTACCCTCGATTATTGGTGCTACCTTCCAGATGCCACCAGACCTTAAACCATCGGGAGGATTGGTCCATTTCCTCCTCAATATGGCTGAAACCTTCCCCTACCTAGCCGGGTTTATTCTGGGTACGATGATTGGTATTGAGATCCCATTGATCGCGCGGGTACGCGAATCCATCTATGGCGAACACCTGGTTCATAATACCGGTAGTATCTACGGGATAGACTATATAGGTGCCGGTGTGGGTGCGGCCTTATGGGTGCTGGTGTTGATGACAATTGAGCCGATGTTGGCGGGCGCCTTGACGGCAGTGGCTAATCTGATTGTCGGTCTCTGTTTCTATTTCATCTATTACAAACGGATCAAATACCGCGAATTGCTACTTTTAGGTCATACCGTGATCGCCATCATTGTTGTAACAGTCGCCATCTACGGTCCCAGCTGGGATCGTGAAATGGAAAACCTTCTCTATAAAGACAAGGTCATCCATCACCTAAATACGAAATATCAGCGCATTGTTCTGACTGAACGAACCATTGATCCCATGAAGCCACCTATCGTCAACTTTTACATCAATGGCCGTACACAGTTTTCCAGTAATGATGAGTTTATCTATCATTCTATGTTGACCTACCCTGCACTAGCCGCATCGGCACGTCAGAAGAACATTCTTGTTATAGGCGGTGGTGACGGCCTGGCCGTTAGAGATATCTTACGGTGGGACCCTGAGCATGTAACCCTGATTGATTTAGATCCAAAGATTATTGAGTATTTCAAGGAACCTATTGAAAAATACGGCGAAGTGATTAACTCGCGCGTTTTAAATCTAAACAAACACAGCTTTTCAGATCCGCGTGTAACAGTGTTACAGGGTGACGCCTTTCTCAAAGTGGATGAATTATTAGCCAGCGGCTTGATCTTCGATAGCATTATCGTCGACTTGCCAGATCCAAGCCATCCCAACTTGAATAAACTCTATAGTTCGCGTTTTTACAGCAAACTCCATGGACTACTTGCAGGAGATGGTGCATTGGTAGTTCAATCAACCTCTCCCTATCATGCCAAAAACACGTTTATTAGCATTGGCAAGACAGTCAATGATGCCGGTTATGCCAATGTAGAACAATATCACCACAATGTACCCTCATTTGGTGAATGGGGTTGGACCATTGCCACAAAGGTCGGAAAACCTGCCAGTGAGCGTATTAAAGCTATTGATACCCTGCACGTCAATGATGGTTGGACAACAAAGGAGATAATTCTCGGCTCTTTTGCCTTCGGACAGCAATTCTATAGAGACACAGGCACGATAAAAATAAATTATCTGGGCTCAGGTGTTATATACACCTATCACCTAAATGACTGGAAAAAATC
>CAZYTT010000091.1:0-7458 GCA_964650235.1 uncultured Gammaproteobacteria bacterium
AGATTAATTGTTCTGAGTTGATTAATCAGTTGAATTTAAGCGCCAGTCATAATCCAGAAATTTGATATTAATTCTTGCTGCTCTGAGGTTGTTTTTCTGCTCTACGGTGAGATCCAGTGCCTGGCTATAGTGGGCCAGGAATTGCTCCAGGTTAGTCAGGCCCCGCCATCCCTGTTCAAAGTCCTCCCGGTACCATTTAAATATGCTGGATACCTCCAGTTGATCTCTCTTAAGACGATTGCGTGAATGATCTGAGAGAAAATTATTAGTTGCACGTTCAAGTTGCTGGTCGATTGTCTCGCCGCGATAGGGCTCAGTGTTTAAGGCTGGGCAGCCTACGCTGGCACAGTTGACCGCAAAGTGAATGCGTGGCTCATTAAAGCGTTTAGAACCTCTGATTAATTGATGTTCGATATTATCCAGTGAATGTTGTTGACCGAGTAAAGGGATAAACTCCTTTTCCCATGGAGAAGTAAACCAGGTACCTAAATCTTTAATAGAGCTGATATCAGCTGGCCCCCTGATAATTAATGCAATAGTCCAGGCATTATAGGCATTGATGAGAAAGGCAAGTTGTTGGTCTTTTGGCCATTGATCAAACTGATGCTGAGTAACAGCACTGAGTTGTGATAAAAAATGATTAAGATGCTGAGGGGCTGCAGCAATAGCTGCGTAATTGACCTGGCTGGACTTGCCGCCGTCGTTGGTTGTTACATTGTGTCGGAGTACATTATCCCATTCGGAGTAATCAAATGGGGCTGCATGCACTGAACCAACAACAATGAAAAAGACAAGTATGAACCGATGCAATTTCATTAACCACGTCTCCAGTTATGATAGCGCTCCAACCATTTAAAGGCCCATTCAGGTGCGTGGTTTCGTTTCCACTCGCCAGCTGCATATTTATTGGCCTCGGATAGTGTTGGGTAGGTATGGATGGTGCCCAGAATCTTATTGAGTCCCAGTCCGTGTTTCATAGCCAAAACAAATTCCGTCAGCAGGTCACCAGCATGTTCGCCAACTATTGTTACACCGAGAATTCGATCCTTACCGGGTACTGTCAGGACCTTGATAAAACCATAATCGACACCATCGGCAATAGCACGATCCAGATCATCGATACCGAAGCGGGTCGTCTCATAGGGGATGGCCTTAGACAGCGCTTCCTGTTCGCTCAGGCCGACATGGGCGACTTCCGGGTCAATAAATGTTGTCCAGGGGATCACCGAATAATCCACCCGGAAACGCTTCAGGTTGCCAAACAGGCTGTTGACAGCAGCGTACCAGGCCTGATGGGCCGCCGTGTGAGTAAATTGATAGGGGCCAGCTACATCTCCGGCGGCGTAGATATTGGGATACAGGGTCTCCAGGAAATCATTGGTCTTCACCGTTCGCTGGGTCTCAATGCCCAGTTCTTCCAGTCCAAAACCATCCAGTCGTGCGGCTCGGCCGGTGGCACAGATGAGGTAATCAAAGGGGATCTGTTTTTCCTTATCCCCCTGTTTGACAATAATAAACTGCGACTCACCCTGACGTTCACATCGGATGGCATCGTGTTCTGTCAGGATGGTTACACCATCACGTTCCAGGGCATTAGAGGCAATCGCTGAGACATCTTCATCCTCCTGGCTAAGGATGCGACCGCCACGTTCAACCTGTGTCACCGATGCACCAAGACGAGACAGACTTTGTGCTAACTCACAACCAATCGGGCCACCACCGAGGACTACCAGGCGTTCAGGTATTTGTTCAAGTTGTGAAAATTTTTCCCACAGGGTATCACTGGTCAGGTATTCAACATCACTAATACCAGGTATCGGGGGGATAAAAGGGCGGGCACCTGTAGCAATAATGATACTGCGTGTTGTCAGTTGTTGAGTCTCACCATTTGCCAGTGAGATAGCTACTGTCCAGGGATTGATAATGCGGGCATAGCCCGTTAGAACCTCGACCCCCAATTTAGTGTAACGTTCAATACTATCATGTGGTTCAACCTTGCATATTACCATCTGGATGCGGCGCATAATACGAGAGAAATTTACGCGAGTATCAGGTTGCTCCAGACCATACTCGTCGGCATGCTTTATTTGATGGGCAATCCTAGCGCTCTTGATCAGGGCCTTGCTCGGCACGCAGCCATAGTTGAGGCAGTCCCCTCCCATTTTATGGGCCTCTACCAGGGTTACCCTGGCTTTTACAGTGGCCGCAATATAGGCGCTCACCAGACCTGCAGCCCCGGCACCAATAACAATAAGATTGCGGTCAAACTGTTTTGGGCTTTGCCATTGTTGGTAGACGCGACGCGACTGTACCTGATGTAACACCCAACGTGCCAGCAGCGGGAACAGGCCGAGAAGGACGAAAGAGAATAAAAGTCCAGGCGAAAGTATTCCACCAGGACTGTCGAGTTGTGATAACTGAGTACCCGCATTGACATAGATGATTGTGCCGGCCAGCATCCCGACCTGGCTGACCCAGTAAAAACTTGTGGCCTTGATTGGCGTCAGGCCCATGATGAGATTTATCAGGAAAAAAGGAAAGACGGGGACCAGTCGTAAGGTAAATAGATAAAAGACTCCGTCGCGTTTGATGCCGTCATTAATTGTTTTGAGCTTGCCGCCATAACGTTTTTGTACGGTATCTCGGAAAAAATAGCGAGATACCAGAAATGCCAGGGTTGCACCTATGGATGAGGCGAAGGAAACCACTATAGTGCCATAGATCAGTCCAAATAGTGCGCCACCTGCCAACGTCATAATCAGTGCGCCAGGTAGTGACAAGGCCGTTACGATGACATAACCAATAAAGTACAGTAACGTAATTGTTACCGGGTCCTGTTTGATTGCGGTGTTAATCGATGCCTGTTGTTGTTTGAGATTATCGAAGCTGAGCCACTGATCTAGTCCGAAATAAAAAAACAGGGCGATTAAAATGATAAGCCCTGTAAGTATTATAATTTTTTTCATTGAAATATTTATTCCTTAGGCGTTAAGTGCGCCGCCACAGCTACTGCCCTGGCCTGCGGTACAACCATAACAATGATCGGCGACAACGATGGTCGCACCATGACCATTGAGTTCCAACAGATCCTGAAGGTGAGGTCGTCTTGATGTGTTTTTCTGGAACTGGATCGGCAATCCGAGTTGTTGATTAAAATCACAGTCATAGAGATAGCCCCTCCAGTCGATACTGATCAGGGATCGACACATGACACTGTTGACGTTGTCAGGGGTGTAATTGTCCTTAAGTAATTTTAGATAGTCAGTAAATTGATTCCTGGAGACCAGCATTGATCCAAAGCGTTGTATAGGCATATTAGCTAGGGTAAAGAGTTGATTAAATTCAATACCAAAGTGGTGTTTTAGTTCCCGTTTATAATCGTCTTCAAGGGACACCTGATCAGGTGGTAATACAGGACTCTGGGGGTTATAGACAAGATTCAGGTGGAGTCCGGAACCTGTCTGGCCATAGCCGAGGGTATTTAATTGTTGTAATCCTGAGATACTCTTTTCGAAGGTTCCCTTGCCACGTTGTTTATCGACATTTTCAATGGAATAGCAGGGTAGTGAGGCAATTATCTCGACCTGATGCTGAGCCAGAAATTCAGCCAGGTCTTCCTGTTCGAGTTCAGCCAGGATCGTCAGGTTACATCGATCTATAACATGGACACCGAGTTTTTTTGCGGTCTCAACCAGGTATCTAAAATCGGCATGCAGCTCTGGTGCCCCTCCGGTGAGATCCAGGTTGCTAATCTGCCGGGTCTCTAGGACCTGAATAAGCAGTTCTATATCCTTTTTTCCCATAGCCTCAGTCCGAGTCGGACCTGCAGCTACGTGACAATGGATACAGCTCTGATTGCAACGATAGGTGAGATTGACCTGAAGTGTCTCCAGCTTTTGACGCTTTATGGCAGGAAAGCTACTCGGTTGTAAAAGTGGCAATGTGGCGTGCATGAGGTCTCCAATAACTGTGTTGTGTTCGAGTAGTCGGGTGAATCGATCATACCTTGCACCGTGAGGCTTGTTAATGTTGTCTGCAAGCACCAACTATGACGTCAATATTTATCCAGGAATGGCCCGAGCAGCCATATTAATACTACATGTCGTTCAAGCCCTTTCGTTTAATGCCGATTTATAGGGAAGGTGGTCTATTCCAGATGCAGGCGAAATGATCTTTGCTCTAACAATTCACCCAGCCCGTACCCCAGCATTATATTGCAGGCATATAACTCATTGAAGAAAAAGAATAATTACAGTTATTTGTGGGGTCATCGGGCCCTGGTGTTGATATTAGGGATGATGGCCCTGTGGCTGAGTTATTTACCACAGACACAACAGCTCGATGACTGGCTGTTTGAATTGTATACCCAGGTATTACCGGAAGAAAACCTGCCGTCCCAGACGGTATTAGTGACCATTGATGATCTGTTATCGCCATCTTCGGGTACTTTGTCTCATTCCCGTCTGGCAGCACTTATTGACTCTCTGGATGCAGCGAGGGTGGCTGCTATTGGCCTGTTACAACCCCTCATACCCCAGCAGGATGAAGAAGAACTGAAACAGTTGGCTGGTCTGATTGCCACTACTTCAACCAGAGATCGCGCCGGTCTGCAACAACAACTCATCAAGCTTCAGGGTGATCAGCAACTGGTCCGTGCGCTGGAAAAGTCCAGTCGGGTAGTGCTTGTAGCAGGTACCTCAGCCGTTAACGAAAATCAGTGTTGGTTACCAGAGAGCCAGGCAGCCCTGACCGTAACCCCCTCAAAACAGCATTATCCAGCGGGGATAATACAATCGCCAGAAAAACCGGTTGGTATCCATTATTTTGCGGATACTACATTTACCCGGGCTGCTGCTGCCTCAGGTAGTTTTTGTCAGCCCAGTGATAAGGGTCCAGTGCCACTGGTTTTAAATTCGGATCAGGGATATATCCCAGGTTTTATTCTGCAATTACAGATATTGAAGGTGCATGCACAACAGACGACCTATCTGCTGGATAATCAGGCGGTTGTCACAGGCGATGCCGTCTATAATACGGGTCCAGGCTATCGTTTATATATGCACCCTGACGTAAATACAACCGACACTATTCGTAATTTTACGGCGACAGAGCTTATTGGGGCTGACAATAACATCAATTTTCTGGTCGATAAGGTCGTGTTTATTGGGCTGGCCGGTGATGGTCTTAATGATGATTCGTATCCTTTGATCTCAGGTTTACCACCACAACCTGTAAATGAGGTCTATCTACGGATGTCCCATGCCATTGATTCCTTAAGTGCACAACGCTACTACAGCAGTCCGGAGTGGCTCTATGCGGCTCAACGGGCGGGCATTATTGCAGTGCTATTGTATTTATTAGTGTTACCACAACGTTTTCACGGCCTGTTTGGAGTGGTTATAAATTTTATTATTGTCATTGTCCTGGCCAATATGACATTGATGTTTATGTTGAGTAAAAATAGCTGGGTGCCTTTATCCACCATCATCTTATTGCTGATGGTGGCCAGTTTTATCCTGTTACTCCGCCATCGAATCACCAGTCTGCTTGTTCTGCTGCGGCATGAGACAGCCGTCGCCTACCGTGAATTGGCGCACAATTATCAGACTCAGGGGCAACTGGATACCGCCTATGAATACCTGTCGCGGTGCCCGGTTGATAAAACGATAGCCGAGCCACTTTACCACCTTGGCATGGACTATGAGCGCCGACGCCAGTTTAGCAAGGCCATGTCAGTGTATTCATTGCTGGCACAATTTTTACCCGGATATCGTGACATCGATGCCCGAACAGAGAAATTGAGTGCAATGCCAACTTATTTTCCACAATCTGAGACCGCTGCAGGTAATGCTGCTATGGCAACCATGATTATGGATGATGTCATGATTGCACGGCCGGTAATTGGTCGCTACGAAATAGAACGTGAGTTAGGACGAGGGGCAATGGGGATGGTCTACGTGGGTAAGGACCCAAAGATTGGGCGCGTAGTGGCTATAAAGACCCTGGCCCTGGCCGACGAATTTGAACAGAGTCACCTCGATGAAGTTAAAAGGCGGTTTTATCAGGAGGCCGAGACAGCCGGGCAACTTAACCATCCCGCTATTGTGACTATTTATGATGTTGGTGAAGAGCATGATCTGGCCTACATCGCCATGGATTTTATTAAAGGCAAGAGTCTTGATTACTATACCAGGGCAGATAGCTTGTTACCGATAGCAGAGGTGTTTGATATTGGTATTGTAATCGCAGAGGCACTGGATTACGCCCATAACCGTAAGGTAGTACATCGTGATGTTAAACCAGCGAATATGATGTATGACCGGGATAACAGGTTATTGAAGGTTACCGATTTTGGTATAGCCTGCCTTACAGATCATAGCAAGACGCGGACGGGTACTGTCCTGGGTAGCCCGTTTTATATGTCCCCTGAACAAATTGCCGGACATCGCGTCGACGGTCGGAGTGATTTGTTTTCTCTGGCGGTAACTCTTTATCAATTATTGACCGGACATTTACCTTTTAGTGCTGATTCATTAGCTACCCTGATGTACCGCATTAGTAATGATCGGCCGGCCAGTATCAGGAGTCTGCGCAAGGATTTACCCAGTTGCCTGACCCACTTCATGAACCGGGCGCTGGAAAAGAACGTGGTTGACCGCTTTCAGACCGGTACGGCGTTTGCTGATGCGCTATATAACTGTGCCGAGCGGGCACAACTGGTCGCTGATATGCGGGTTCGACGATGACAGGACCTTTGGCATTAAAGGTCTGGGGGATGTCTGAAGTTGGTCGTGTCAGGTCTCAGAATGAAGACAGTGTGGCTTGGGATGTGGCTCATGGCATGGTTATTTTAGCCGATGGTATGGGGGGGCACAGTGCTGGTGATGTGGCCAGCCAGATGGCGACAAGTGGTTTTATCGACAGGCTGGATCAGCGCCGGCCCGGTTCGCTGGGGCCTGAGCACCTGAAGGATATGGCCAATCAGGTTAACATGGCAATTTATCGTCATGCGCAGGATAGACCTGGTGGCGAGAAGATGGGTGCCACGGTAGCGTTACTCTATCTGTCTGATCAGGCAGTATTGATCGGGCATGCGGGTGATTCACGTGTCTATCAGGTCCGGGGTACTGATTTAATCCAGCTGACAGAGGATCATTCACTGGTTCAGCAGTTGGTAGATGATGGCGCGCTAAGTCCGGAGGAGGCCCTGATTAGCCGCTATAAAAATGTCGTTACTCGTGCCTTAGGGGTGCGGCCAGAGGTTGATATTCAGATGCAGCAGCAGCCGGCAAAGGCCGGTGACCGGTTTTTACTCTGTTCAGATGGATTAACTAATATGTTGTCGATAGCAGAGATCAGCGCGGTAATCGACGCGTATGGCTCAGGTGAACAAATCGTTAAGCAACTGGTGGCAGCCGCAAATCGGGCGGGTGGCGATGATAATATATCGGTGATACT
>CAZYTT010000092.1:0-7259 GCA_964650235.1 uncultured Gammaproteobacteria bacterium
GGGCGCTTGAACACCTGGGTTATATCTAGGTGTTCAAGTACACCAGTTAATTTTAGGTCTGATTGCTGGGGTCGGCAGAAAAGATGACCCGTTGCAGCAATACCCGGGCTAAAGTGGGTTATGCCAGCTTCTTATATTTGATACGTTGGGGCTGGTCGGCATCAGTACCCAGGCGACGATGACGGTCAGCCTCATAGTCAGCATAGTTACCTTCAAACCACTCTACATGGCTGTCACCTTCAAAGGCCAGCATGTGGGTTGCGATACGATCAAGAAACCAGCGGTCATGAGAAATAACAACGGCACAGCCCGGGAAATCGAGCAGTGCTTCTTCCAGTGCCCGTAGTGTTTCTACATCAAGGTCGTTGGTCGGTTCATCGAGCAATAATACATTGCCACCACTACGTAGTAGTTTGGCTAGGTGGACGCGATTGCGTTCACCTCCAGAGAGTTCACCGATACGTTTCTGCTGGTCAGTACCCTTGAAGTTAAAGCGTCCGACGTAGGCACGTGATGGAGTCTCATACTTGCCCACAGTAATAATATCCTGTCCTTCGGAGATCTCTTCCCAGACTGTCTTGCTATCATCAAGGGCGTCTCGGCTTTGGTCGACATGGGCAATCTCTACGCTATCGCCAATACGTAGATTACCACTATCCGGTTTTTCGATGCCAACGAGCATACGAAACAATGTTGTCTTACCGGCACCATTGGGCCCAATAATACCGACTATGCCACCCTTGGGTAGATTGAAGGCCAGGTCTTCCACCAGCAGACGATCACCAAAGGATTTTGACAGACCCTCGGCCTCTATGACCAGATCCCCCAGGCGTGGGCCGGGCGGTATATAGAGTGACTTGGTCTCATTGCGTTGCTGGTTTTCCTGATTAGACAGTTCTTCAAATCGGGCCAGGCGGGCCTTACTCTTGGCGTGACGACCTTTGGGGTTGGAGCGTACCCACTCCAGTTCGGCCTTCATGGCCTTTTGTCGTGATGATTCCTGTTTCTCCTCTATTTCCAGGCGTTTCTCTTTCTGTTCCAGCCAGGAGGAGTAATTACCTTCCCACGGGATACCATGACCGCGGTCCAGTTCGAGTATCCAGCCAGCCACGTTATCAAGGAAATAGCGATCATGAGTGACGGCGACTACAGTGCCACTGTAATCGGCCAGAAATCGTTCCAGCCAGGCAACTGATTCGGCATCCAGATGGTTGGTTGGCTCATCGAGTAGCAGCATATCCGGGTTAGACAGTAATAACTGACACAGGGCAACACGACGGCGTTCACCACCAGAGAGATTGCTGACATCAGCGTCCCAGGCTGGTAGGCGTAAGGCGTCAGCAGCCACCTCGAGTTTACGGTCGAGGTCCCAGGCCCCGGCCGCCTCAATTTTATCCTGTAACTCGGCCTGCTCGGCCAACAGCTTGTCAAAATCCGCATCTGGATCGGCAAAGGCATTGCTGACGGCATTAAAGCGGTCCAGCAGTGACTTGGTCTCATGGACGCCCATCTCTACATTTCCGCGCACATCCTTACTGTCATCGAGCTGGGGTTCCTGAGGCAGATAACCGATACGGATTCCGCTTTGTGGCCGGGCCTCTCCCTGGATATCCTGATCGACACCTGCCATTATGCGCAGCAGTGTCGATTTACCTGAGCCGTTCAGACCCAGTACACCGATCTTGGCGCCGGGGAAGAAGGATAAGGAGATGTCCTTGAGAATTTCGCGTTTGGGTGGAACGACCTTGCTCACCCGATTCATAGTATAGATATATTGAGCCATATTTTTATGCGTACTTTATTATAGAGAGTTGAGTATCATTTACGTCCGGATTGTCAGGACATGAGGCCCATCAAGATACCTTGTTGTACGGTTGAGATCAATTGAGAAGAACTAATAGCGGATAACTACCATGAGTGACCAGGACCTAAAAATTACAGATGCGATTAACCACTGTATCAAACAGCTGGAGGCTGCAGAGCTTTATTTTGGTCACGGCACGGAGAATGCCGTCGATGAAGCGGTATGGCTGGTACTGTCAGCGCTGGGTCTTCCACCAGAGGTCCCCGATGCCGTGTTTGAGACTAGATTATTGCCGGCTGAGTTGGCGAGTGTTGAACAGTTACTCCAGCAACGCATTGAGACCCGCAAACCGTTGGCCTATCTGATCGGCGTCGCTTGGTTTTGTGGATTAAAGTTTTTTGTCAATGAAGATGTGCTGGTGCCCAGATCACCGCTGGCTGAACAGATTATACACGGATTTGAGCCCTGGCGGGCAGGGGTGCCCGTGCATTCGGTGCTGGATATTGGTACTGGTAGCGGGTGTATTGCAATAGCCTGTGCCTGGGCATTCCCTGAGGCGGTAGTCGATGCCGCCGATATCTCGATCGCTGCGCTGCAGGTTACTGAGCGTAATATCAGTCATCATCAATTGAGTAACCGGGTGTCGCCGGTTGAGTCGGATCTGTTTTCAGCATTGGTTGGTAGACATTACGATATCATTGTCAGTAATCCTCCTTACGTGGACGCTGAAGATATGTCTGATCTGCCTGAAGAGTATCGTTTTGAACCTGAGCTCGGTCTAGCCTCGGGCCCCGATGGTCTTGATCATGTGCGACGTATTATGGCTGAGGCTGGCCAGCATCTTAATCCTGATGGTATGTTAATCGTCGAGGTTGGAAACAGTGCGGACGCCCTGGTTGAGGCCTTTCCATATTTACCCTTTACCTGGCTGGAATTTGAGCATGGTGGGCATGGGGTATTCATGTTGCACAGGGAATACTTGTGTCAATAAATTAGTAAAATTTTACCGATTTTGACCGGGATAATGCAGGAAGTGGTGTATTGGTATTTTGAGTTAAATATTCAGTTAAACCAGGGTGACCAGGGTTGGCCTGGTCACCATTGTATTGGCTAGTTAGAAACTGTATACAAGAGTGAAGGCTGTTTCTGTATCGGTGTTTTTAATCCCGATAGGTACATCTGATGTGTTCTTGATGGTGTAAGTCAGTTTGGTGGCTAGATTACCATTGACCTGGGATCTTAGTGATGTAACGGATTTTTTAATGGTTGCATCGGAACCAACATCAACAGCTACAGACTCTTTGAAGGTGGCGTATGGTGAAATTTTCCAGGCCAGTTTGGCGGCACCGCGACCAATGGATTCATTAGTGGCATCGTTAGTATCAGAAAGTTCACTTTTACGATAACCTGCACCGATTTCTGCATCCAGAGTTAAGGTATCCTGGTTAATCAGTTTGTGACCATAACCGACCGTTGCCGTCGTGCGATAAGTGTAACCACTGAATCGATCGGCTTCATAATCAATTTGGCCAAAGGCATAAGATATGTCATTGCTGAAGGTGTAATCACTCTTTTCAGCAATAAGATATTTTTCTGCGCTGGTGCCACCGGTATCGCTGGTGACCAGTGACTCTAGGTTGGCAGTATGACGCCATCTCTTAATATTGTATTCCCCTGTGGCCTTGGCGTTAACGGATTCAGATTCTGTGTTACCGGTGGTGTTGATGTAGCCTAGTTCTACCTCGGCCTTCCAGGGGCTCGATTCTGCAGCAAACGCATTGGTCTGACCAAGGATGAGTAGTGACGGCAACAGGGCCAGAGTGGTTTTTTTTAACATTTTGTGCTCCTTGGGAATGTATTTGTCGAATTATATAGTTAGTGATGGCTAGAATTCTTGATAATAATGCTCAGTCTTTGGTTGTTTAAGTTACCCTGTTTTCGACCCGTATTCTGCTATACTTTAACAATTTGGTAAATTCAGGGGGTGGTAGTGGAACAATCGGTTATATTTGATCTCGATCTGATCAGGCGCTACGACAAGAGTGGTCCCCGCTATACGTCTTATCCCACGGCTGTACAGTTTCATGATGAATTCACTGGTTTAACATACCGTTCGATAGCTGAGGGGACTAATGCTGAGCGACCTCCGCGACCATTATCGCTGTATTTCCATATACCCTTCTGTGATACCGTCTGTTTTTATTGCGGTTGTAACAAGATTGCCACCAAGGACAGGTCCAGGGCAGAACCCTATCTGGAAAGGGTCTATCGAGAGCTGGCATTGCAAGCCCCGTTGTTTGATCAACAGCGGATTGTAGAACAGTTGCACTGGGGCGGTGGTACCCCTACGTTTATCAGTCACCAACAGATGCGGGATTTGATGGCGGAAACCCGTCGACATTTTACTCTGCGGGATGATGATAGCGGTGAATATTCTATAGAGATTGATCCGCGGGAAGTGCAGCAGGACACTATAAAATTATTGCGTGAACTTGGTTTTAACCGTATGAGCCTCGGGGCTCAGGATTTTGAGCCGGTCGTTCAACAGGCCGTCAATCGTATACAATCCGAACAGCAAACGTTTGCAGTACTAGACCAGGCCAGGGAGCAGGGGTTTAAGTCAATTAGTATCGATCTGATATATGGCCTGCCACTACAGACGGTGGCAAGTTTTGAGCGCACGCTGGATAAGGTTATTTCAGCATCTCCTGATAGATTGTCTGTCTTTAACTATGCCCATTTACCCGAAATGTTTAAGCCTCAAAGACGGATCAATGAGTCAGATTTACCGCTACCAGCGGTTAAGCTTGATATTCTGGATATGGCCATTACCCGGTTGACCGAGGCTGGCTACGTCTACATTGGTATGGATCATTTTGCCAAGCCAAATGATGAATTAAGCATAGCTCAGCGAGAACGGACCCTGTACCGAAATTTTCAGGGCTACTCCACACATGCTGATTGTGATCTTATCGGCCTCGGCGTGACATCAATCGGCAAGGTTGGTCGCAGTTATAGTCAAAATCATAAAGATATAGAGTCCTACTATCAGGCTATAGATGCCGACCAGATTCCTGTCTTTAAGGGGGTGGAGCTTGATGATGATGACGTGTTAAGGCGTGATATTATAACTCAGTTGATGTGTCATTTTGAACTCAGGCCTGCAGCTATAGAGCAAGTTTATGGGCTCAAGTTTGATGAGTATTTTAGCCAGGAAGTGGCGGATTTATTGCCGATGCAACAGGATGGCCTGGTTGAAATGACTAACGACAGGATTACTGTGATGCCACGTGGACGTCTATTGATCCGTAATGTCTGTATGGTTTTTGATCGTTATATGCGCAACCCGACTCAGACACGTTATTCAAAAGTTATCTAGGACCGTACTCGGGTATTACGAACACCTTATTGTATTGAAAAATTGTAAATGTTTTTCAGCCAATGTTTGCAGTCAGTCATGTTTTTTTACTGTAACTGTAGCAACAAAACAAGACGCGATTCTGATTACCCGCTACAATAACGCGCATGTCTGGAAATAGCTTTGGAAAATTGTTTACGGTGACCGGTTTTGGCGAGAGCCATGGGCCGGCCCTCGGTTGTATTGTTGATGGTTGTCCCCCTGGGCTAGAGCTGAGTGAGGTAGATCTTCAGACGGATCTGGATCGGCGCAAGCCCGGTACCTCACGTCATACTACCCAGCGGCGTGAAGAAGACAAGGTCAGTATTTTGTCGGGCGTCTTTGAGGGTATGACGACAGGGGCCCCCATAGGTCTGTTGATTCAAAATACTGATCAGCGCTCCAAGGACTACAGTGAGATACTGGATCGGTTTCGGCCTGGTCATGCCGATTATACCTATCAACAAAAATTTGGGCTGCGTGATTACCGTGGTGGTGGGCGATCATCAGCGCGCGAGACAGCCATGCGGGTTGCCGCCGGTGCTATTGCTAAAAAATACCTGAATCAGCGCTATGGTATTCAGATACGTGGTTATCTCTCCCAGCTTGGACCGATCAGGATCGAGCAGTTTGACTGGGAGGAGGTTGGTAACAACGCTTTTTTCTGTCCTGATGTTGCTCGGGCGGCTGAAATGGAAGTTTATATGGATGCCCTTCGTAAGTCAGGTGATTCAATCGGTGCCCGAATCAATGTGGTCGCTGAAGGTGTACCGCCAGGTTGGGGGGAGCCTATTTTTGACCGCCTGGATGCCGATATTGCTCATGCCCTGATGAGTATTAATGCCGTTAAGGGCGTTGAAATTGGTGCTGGTTTTGACTGTATTGAACAAAAAGGCACTGAACATCGGGATGAAATTACGCCCGATGGTTTTTTGTCGAATCATGCTGGCGGGGTCTTGGGTGGGATTTCTTCGGGCCAGGCCATTGTTGCTAGTATTGCCCTGAAGCCTACATCCAGTCTGCGTATCCCCGGGCAATCGATAACCCTCGATGGCCAGCCGATAGCAGTGGTGACCAAGGGGCGGCATGATCCCTGTGTAGGCATCCGTGCAACCCCAATAGCTGAGGCTATGTTGGCACTGGTGTTGATGGACCATATGCTGCGTCATCGGGCGCAGAATTATGATGTCAAATCGCAGACTCCGGTAGTTCCGGCTCAAACCTCTGATTTCTGAAGCCCTTCGTCCTAGGGTAATGATGCGCACTTCCTGCCGAGATTCGCAGTCTTAATGTACTGGCGTTATTCCAGCTTTTATTTCTTTTATTTTGCGGCACTGGGTACTTTGTGGCCTTACTGGGGCCCCTATCTAAAAGAGCTTGGTTTCACTGAGAGTGAAATCGGTGAATTAATAGCCGTTATGATGGTTACCAAGGTTGTGGCACCTTATCTATGGGGCTGGGTTGCTGATCACACCGGTCAGCGAATGCGGGTAGTGCGTGTAACTTCTGTACTGGCAGCAATGAGTTTTGTCGGTGTCTTTATCGATCAGGCCTATGGTTGGCTTTTGCTGGTAATGGCCGTCTATAGTTTTTTCTGGAATGCTGCTCTACCACAGTTTGAGGCAATAACCCTGACCCAGTTAGGAGATAAGTCTCAGCACTATAGTTCAATTCGGTTATGGGGGTCTATTGGCTTTATTATCGCTGTTGCTGCCCTTGGGCCAATCATAGGGCACTATGGGACAACGGTAGTCCCCTGGGTTTTTCTGGTGTTATTGTTGGCGATATGGCTGGTTAGTCTGGGGGTGGTTGAGCAACGAGGTGGGGAACGGTTGCTGGTACATGAGCCGATCAGGGATGTACTTCGCCAACCGGTGGTCATTGGGTTATTTGTTGTCTGTTTTCTATTGCAAGCCAGTCATGGCCCGTACTACACCTTCTATTCTATATATCTACAGGCGCATGATTACAGTTTTAACTGGATTGGAGGTCTGTGGGCCCTGGGCGTACTGGCTGAGGTAGTCGTATTCTTTTATATGTACCGTCTCCTGCCACGGT
>CAZYTT010000093.1:0-7226 GCA_964650235.1 uncultured Gammaproteobacteria bacterium
TCGATTTTTGACAGGGAGGTCATAAAATCAATCACGAGGTAGCGGCACTAATGGCAGGCCCGAGCTTTTCCGCAACGTTTGATACCGACAAAGCCGTTATCGTACCCTACCTTCAATCGTTGGGGTGACATCAGATCGATACAATGATTACCAGTCATGGTGATAACGACTATATTGGTGGGGCGGAATCAGTCCATTCCAGTTTTGCTGTTGGCTACGGTATCAGTAGCGTACCTGACAAGATTCACTGGCGCAGTGTTACTCCTTGCCAGGTGGGTCAACACTGGCAATGGGATGGAGTTGATTTTGAGATACTGCATCCTGCAGATTCCCCGATCTTGCAAGGTAACAATGATTCCGGTGTGCTTCATGTTAGCAATGGCGATCAATCTATATTGTTAACCGTAGATATTGAGGCACTGGCAGAACAACGGTTAAGCAGTAAATACAGTACCCAGCTATAGAACACTGTTTTAGGCGCCCCACATCATGGTAGTTACACCTCGTCAACACAGACATTCATCGCATCTGTAGATGCAGATTTCGTGCTGTTCCCTACCGGATACCGGAACCGCTTTCACTTTCCTGATCGACGAGTGCTTGTGCGTTATGAGGCTCGGGTAAATCTTTTTGGCAGACGGCCCATGAAGGTGCAATCAGCCTGTTACTCGTTCCAGGGCAGGGGCCCCGTATTAATACCAGTCGTTCCCATAGCCCATATTTCTGGCATCGCCACGATAGTTACCACCGCTATTAATCAGTTCAGGTCCATTCATGCTACCCGTGTTGGCATCAATTTAAAGCGGTCAGTCCCCCTGTACAAAATAACTATCAATTTTCCGGGAAAATGTTGATTAAACATGGTTTTTCAGCCGGGTTAAATCAAGTATCATGGGCAGCTATTGCTAACAGAGGTATTTTATAGTGTTGGAGCTAGTTCAGTCTGGTGGTTGGCTCATGGGGCCGATCCTGTTGTGCTCGGTTATTGCCCTTGCCATCGTTGGTGAACGTTTCTGGTCCTTGCAGACTCGACGTATCTGCCCCGATAAACTGGTGGCACAGATCTGGCAATGGACCCAGAATAAACAAATTAATGCGCAACAGCTCAATGAGCTTCGCCGTAACTCCCCATTGGGTCGTGTGCTAGCTGCTGGACTGGTCAATCTCAATCATAGTCGTGAAATCATGAAAGAGAGTATTGAGGACAGTGGTCGCCATGAAGTTGCCGAGTTGGAACGTTATTTAAATACCCTGGGCACCATCGCTACAATTACACCGTTGCTGGGATTACTGGGCACAGTCATCGGTATGATCAAGGTCTTTGCCGCCATCACTATCGCCGGGGTTGGTAATCCCACGGTCCTCGCCGGGGGCATATCCGAGGCCCTGATCACAACGGCTGCAGGTATCTCAGTGGCTATCCCTACCGTCATGTTCTATCGATATTTTCGTGGTCGGATCGATATGCTGGTGATGATGATGGAAAAAGAGGCACTGAGGATGGTTGAGATCCTTCACGGTGAACGCGAACCTGATTCTGGTAACAAGGATATCAACTGGGCCGGACGCAAGTGAAACTGCGTCAGAGTCAACATCAGGACCCGGATATAAATCTTGCACCACTAATTGATGTAGTGTTTCTGTTATTAATCTTTTTTATGGTCTCCACCAGTTTCAATCGTGAGTCGGCTATCAGTGTTGATTTACCAGAGGCCACAGCACAGAAACAGGAATTAGAACAACAACCCATTGAACTAACAATTGACCGCCAGGGGATCTTTTATATCAATGGCAAGAAGGTAATTAACAACCAGATAGTAACTCTAATTAAAGCCTTAAAGTCTGTCGTTACAGATACCGCTGAGGTCGCCCTGTTGATCAGCGCCGATGGCCTGACACCGCATCAGGCGGTAGTGACGGCTATGGATGCCGCACGCACATTAGGGATCACGCAACTATCGCTGGCGACCAAACAATTGCCCCAGCCTCCATCATCGAGTCAATAATTAGTGATTAGATCGAGCAGATGACTATCAGAACCAATGACATCAATAACGGCCGTCAGGTCTACCTGCGATTGCTCAGCTATGTTCGCCCCTATACCCATGCCTTTATCTTTGCCTGTTGTGGCCTGGTCGTCTATGCCGGTACAGATGCGTTACTGGCCTGGGTAATCAAGCCCATGATTGATGGTAGCTTCGTCGAAAAAGATGAATTCTGGATTGCCATGATCCCACCGTTACTGATAATTCTGGCACTCGTACGCGGGCTGAGTTCATTCACCGGAAATTTTTTGGTCAACTGGGTTGGCCAGCATGTTATCAAACAATTGCGCTATCAGATTTTTGACAAGCTGCTCGTCTTACCCAGCGCTTTTTTTGATCAGAACAATACCGGGGAACTGTTATCCAAGGTCATCTATGATGTTGCCCAGGTTGCCCAGGCCTCTACTCAGGCTATCACTGTCATGATCCGTGACACCTTAACGATCGTATTCCTGCTCGGGCTGATGTTTTACTACAACTGGCAATTAACCCTTTCATTTATGGTCATCAGTCCCATCGTCGCTATCCTGATTGTTTATGTCAATCGACGCTTCCGTCGTATCAGCACCAATATTCAGGACGCAATGGGCAGCGTTACACATATCGCAGAAGAGGCTATTAGTAGTCAAAAGGTCATTAAAATATTTGGCGGGCAGGGACAGGAGCAAGGTCGCTTTGATCGTGTCAATGAACGCAATCGATTGCAGAATATGAAATTTATTGCCACCCGCGAGGCCAGTCTGCAATTGATCCAGTTGATTGCAGCAATCAGTCTGGCGGCGATTGTATTTCTGGCTACCCTGCCTAGTCTGCTCGATAGTATTACGCCGGGTACATTTACTTCATTTATTGCAGCGATGATGATGCTGCTGTCTCCGATTAAACGACTGACGACAATTAATGCTGAAATTCAACGCGGCATCGCTGCCGCCAGTAGTATCTTCGGACTCCTTGATCAGACCGCGGAACCCAATACGGGCACAGTGACTCTTGAGCGGGCGCTCGGTGATGTAGAATTTCGCCAGGTCAGCTTTAGTTATGGTCGAAGTGAAAGCCTGGCCCTGGATGATATTAATATTCACATCAGACCAGGGCAGACAGTTGCCTTTGTTGGCCATTCAGGTAGTGGGAAGACGACACTGGCCAACATGGTGCCGCGCTTTATTGTACCTGATAGCGGCCATATCTTTATCGATGGTCATGATATTAACACTATGGACCTGGTCAATCTGCGTCAGCAAATTGCCCTGGTTGGACAGGATGTGGTGCTGTTTAACGATACCATTGGCGCTAATATCTGCTATGGCCAAACCGTCGATGTTGAACGTCTCAGTAACGCTGCACGGGCGGCCCATGCCATTGAGTTTATCGAACAATTACCCCAGGGTATGGATACCGAGATTGGTGAGAAGGGCGTTCTATTGTCAGGTGGCCAACGCCAACGCTTGGCGATTGCGAGGGCCCTGTATAAAAATGCGCCGCTGTTAATTCTTGATGAAGCTACCTCAGCCCTGGATTCCGCATCTGAACGCTATATCCAGCAGGCCCTGGAGACCCTGGTCAAGAATCGAACCACACTGGTTATTGCCCATCGTCTATCGACAATTCAAAATGCCGATCAGATTATTGTCCTACAGGATGGCCGTATTGTTGAGGCCGGCTGCCACGATGAGTTGCTTGCATTGAATAAATACTATGCTCGCCTCTATCATGTACAGCTCAATACTAATCACCCTACCGACACGTAACTGTTCGTAACGATGAAATCTATCGATCAATACTGGTATAGCAAGAATCCTGTCTCGTTGATCTTATTACCACTGTCCTGGCTGTTTATTACCCTGGCCGTTGCACGTCGTACTTGTTTCCAACTGGGTATCTTCAGACAGTACCAGCTTCCCGTACCGGTAATCATTGTTGGCAATATCAGTGTAGGGGGGACTGGCAAAACCCCGTTAACCGAGAGCCTTGTACGCTGCCTGAAACAACACGGCTATAACCCCGGGGTTGTCTCGAGAGGCTATGGTGGTAAGGCCAAGAATTGGCCTCAACAGGTACGAGCGGATAGCGACCCGGTTATGGTTGGTGATGAACCCGTACTACTGGCCCAACGCTGTCAGTGTCCAGTAGCTGTAGATCCCAAAAGAGTCAGGGCCGCCAATGCCCTGCATACCTATCATCACTGCGATGTCATTATTGCTGATGATGGTCTCCAACATTATCAACTTGGGCGTGACCTGGAAATTGTAGTAATCGACGGTCAACGTCGATTTGGAAATGGTCGCTGTATTCCTGCTGGCCCCTTACGCGAAACAACCAGACGACTGATATCAGTGGACTTTATCGTCGTCAATAATGGCTTTACCCTTGAACGGGAATACTCGATGAAGATACGCCCCGGGGAACTATACCGGGTCAACAATCCTGCGATGATAATCGATAAGGACAGCAAGGCGAGTGTTAAAATAGTGCATGCCGTTGCGGGGATCGGGAACCCGCCACAATTCTTTGCGCTACTAAGGACAATGGGACTTAATGTCATAGAACATAGCTTTGCTGATCATTATGAATTTAGACCAGCTGACATCGTATTTAATGATGAATTTCCCGTTATAATGACTGAAAAGGATGCGGTAAAGTGTCGGCGCTTTGCCAGCGATAATACCTGGTATTTAGAAATAGAATCATCAATTGATAATAATTTTAATGATAAATTACTGGCTCGATTGAAGACTATACAGTCACAAAAAAAATCGCCGCAAGAGAAGGATTCAAAATGAACAGTAAGTTACTCGATATTTTGGCATGCCCGGTTTGCAAGGGAGGTTTAATCTATAAAAAACCAAGTCAGGAACTGATCTGTAAAATTGATCGTCTGGCCTTTCCTATCAGGGACGATATTCCGGTCATGCTCGAGGTAGAAGCCAGACAGTTACTAGCAGACGAGGAGGTTTAGTCGGTGGGTTTTGTTGTCATAATACCAGCCCGTTATGCCTCAAGTCGTTTACCCGGCAAACCCCTGTTACCGCTGGCAGGTAAACCCATGTTGCAACATGTCTATGAACGCGCTATCGCCAGTGGTGCCGAAGATGTTGTTATTGCTACAGATGATTCACGCATTGCAGATGTAGCCGCCGGTTTCGGTGCGACAGTTACCATGACATCTGCAACGCACCCTTCAGGTAGCGATCGCCTGGCCGAGGTGGTGCAGAAAAGGGGATATGAGCCCGATCAGATTATCGTGAATCTTCAGGGGGATGAACCGATGATGCCGCCCAGCCTGATTCAACAGGTCGCCTGGAATCTGGAGGCCTATTCCCAGGCAAGCATGAGCACCCTATGTGAAAAGATAGAACATATTGATGATCTTTTCGACCCGAATATCGTAAAGGTTGTTACCAATAATGAAGGTATGGCAATGACCTTTAGTCGCGCCCCTATCCCCTGGGATCGGGACACCTTTGCAATATCCACTGAATCCCTGCCAACGCATAATATCTATTTCAGGCACATTGGTCTGTATGCCTATCGGACCGAATTTATAACCCGATATGTGGCATGGCCACCCTGTTTACTTGAACAGGTGGAATCACTGGAACAGCTACGGGTACTTTGGCATGGTTATAATATTCATGTCGCCGAGGCCGAAGAATCACCAGGACATGGTGTCGATACGGAGAGTGACCTCAGGCGGGTAGAACCACTATTGTTCTGACCACTGTTGTGGCTCCCTGTCCAGGAGTTCTATACCAACTGCGCTGATATCATAATGGCCATCATGATCAACAGGAATTGTGATGGTTCGAGTCTCGGGGACCCGTCGATGGGCCTCGCCGTGCTGATCAGCCTGAATAGTCGTATGTTTTTCACAGTCCTGTAACACCATGGCTGGCTCTTCTTCCAGCACTTCAATGACCTCATAGACAGCACCTTCAACCTGAGCATATCGACCAATTTGTTGGCGTAGTGTCTTTATGATATCAGCTTTATTAAACATGAGATCAATCCCTGCTAATGAATTAAGGTCAATGATAATATAACTGACCCTGGGTTCAAGTAAATATACCGTAATATATTGTAAATATTTGTATTTCTTCTTATTTCACTGAAAATATTCGCTCATAATCGGCGATAACCTGGGCCCCTAGCAATAATATTACTGCGCCGGCCTCTATCATCAGTAATAATAGAATAACACTGGCAAAGGTCCCGTAGATCATATTTACATTGGAAATATTTCCATACCAGATTAACAAAAACTGACGCAGACATTCCCATAGCAGGGCCGCACTAATGCCCCCAAGGATTGCTAGTTTCCATGGCGTCTTCCCAACCGGCATGACCTGGTAAAATGACATGAACAAGATGGCTTCACTAAATAATCCCAGTAAAAAACTCAAAACGGGGTTGTGATGGTCGGGCAGGGCAACATACTGCATTAAACTCGTATCCCGGATCGCAGCATAGGCTGAGCCAGAGATCACTATAACGCCTATGGCTGCAGCAATTGCAAAGACAAAGATATAGGGTATCGCCAGGCTTGTTACTGTATGCCTTTTCTTTACTTCACGCCGGTGAGAAAATATAACCTGCATCGCATCATTGACGACCCTGAATGCAAGCCCACTAAAGAGAAACAGACTGATTATGCCAATACCTCCGATCAGATCAGGGCTATCCAGCACTTGCTGAACTTGTAATATGACAGTGTCAGCAGTATTGGGTGCGATCAGGACCAGATATTGATTCAGCGTGTCCAGCAGACTCTGTTGATCGATAATGCTGGACAATATCAGGAAGATTAACACCAGGACCGGGATAATTGAAAGTAGGGCATAAAAGGCAATGCCACCCGCCAGCAGTAAACCCTTGTTCGCAAGGAAATGACCAACCACCGTATAGAGAAACCGGGCGATGATCCGAAACCGATCGAAAAGTCGAAGCGAAGTAGTCATTTACTCTATGTAACATCAAATATATAGAGAGTCTATATAGAACCCCCATATAATCTTTCCCGTCAAATTGGTTGTAGCAGAGCGTCAGATCACTCTCCCAATCATCCAGCACCTGGGGTTTCGCCTGACTTTTATGCCCAACTTGAGCTGGTCTAGCAAAGATTAATATTTTGACGTGGTCAAGGATTTGTTCACACCCTAGTTAAGCCGCTTTTTTCATATCTAG
>CAZYTT010000094.1:0-7207 GCA_964650235.1 uncultured Gammaproteobacteria bacterium
GTGGCTGGAAGGGTGGTTTGTTTGTGGGTGGGGGGGGGGGTGGGGGGGGTTGGGGTGATAGGGGAGAAGTGATGTAGCCCGTTAAAAAATTCCAAAAAAAACCCCCGCCATAAAGGCGGGTTTTTTTATGGCTGAGTTACTATCAACTGGTACCGCGCCTGATACTTCTCCCGTCATCTTTCGAGGGTTCCTCAAGACTCAGATTAGATAATGGCCCGCCCTCGTTATCACCACCGAGGATATCCTTCTTCTGATCAAGATTAATACGTAGACGCAGATTATTTTGTGAATCGGCATTACGTATGGCCTCGTCCAGTGAGATCTTGCCTTGCTTGTAGAGTTTAAACAGAGCGCTATCAAAGGTTTGCATACCAATTGTCTCGGATTTTTCCATAATGTCCTTGATCAGGCCAATTTCACCCTTCAGGATGAGATCGCTGACCATCGGTGTCCCCAGCAGGATTTCAAAGGCTGCTGTGCGTTTGCCATTATTTGAAGGTATCAGTCGTTGCGAGATAATAGCGCGGACATTGAGCGAAAGATCCATCAATAACTGTTGGCGGCGATCTTCCGGGGAGAAGTTGATAATACGATCAAAGGCCTGGTTAGCATTGTTGGCATGCAAGGTAGATATAGCTAGGTGTCCCGTTTCAGCAAAACTGAGGGCGTGCTCCATGGTTTCTCGGTCCCTTATCTCACCGATTAAGATGACATCAGGCGCCTGACGGAGGGTGTTTTTCAGGGCATCGGCATAATCCAGGGTGTCTACCCCGACTTCACGTTGATTAATAATCGACTTTTTATGCGTGTGAATATATTCGATGGGATCTTCGATGGTAATGATATGACCAGCACTATTCATATTGCGAAAATTGATCAATGCCGCCAGGGAGGTCGATTTACCGGACCCGGTTGCACCAACAAACAGGATCAGCCCGCGTTTTTGCATAATTAACTTGGTCAAGATCGGTGGTAGACCCAGTTCTTCAAGTTTGGGCAGGACTGTTTTGATATTTCGTATCACCAGTCCGACTTCATTACGTTGCTTAAAGATATTGACACGAAAACGTCCAATATCTTGTTCATCCAGCGCGAGATTCATTTCAGGGCAACGTTCAAACTCAGCTTTTTGTTCGTCATCCATGATCTGGTAGGCGATGCGTTTAGTCATGCCTGGCGCCAGTGAGTTTTTTTCGACGGGCGTTAGTGCGCCCTGGATACGCATACTGACCGGTGCACCAGTTGTCAAATAGATATCAGAGGCATCCTTGGATACCATCAATTTCAAATAATCTTTAAGTTCCATTGTCTTATCTTTATCTAGAGTGCGCCATTACTGTGTAGAGCTATCGACCGTGGAAAGGCTAACTTGATAGCACGCCAGCGTATGGGCAATACTGTTGTTATTGCTGATGAAAAAATGGGTGACTGAAAGGGCACTGAGGAAAAGGACGACGATGGATAAGCAAACCAGTGAGTTGAGGACTGCCCTGGCTCAATTACCGGCATCGTTGCGTTCAAATGTCGCCGGACTTTGGGACAATTATTGTCAGGCTGCTACAGAACAGACCGTGTCGATCACCTTAAGTGCGGAGCAAGCCCGGGAACTGGCTCGGGTCTGGGCCTGTAGTGAGTTTATTGCCCGTAGCTGTATTCGTTATCCGCAGCTGCTGGTTGATCTGCTAACCAGTGATGACCTGATGCATGCCTATGAGACCGGTGAGATGCGCAGGCATGTGCAGACAGCACTTGCCGGGATTACCGATGAAACCCAGTTGGCGGCACAGTTGCGTCATTGTCGGCGACGAGAGATGGTTCGCATTGCCTGGCGCGATCTGGCGGGACACGCCCCTCTTCAAGAAACTATGTTAGAAGTCAGTCTGTTAGCAGAATCCTGCATTGATGAGGCGTTGCGACAATTAGAGCTATGGCAACGGCTGGAGCTCGGTACGCCCATTGGTGAACCCAGTGGCGAAAAACAGTCCCTGATCGTATTGGGGATGGGAAAACTGGGTGCCTATGAGTTAAATTTTTCCTCAGATATTGACCTCATCTTCGCCTACCCGGAGGCTGGTGAGACCGTTAATGGCCCTCGAGCTATAGCCAATGAGCAGTTTTTTACCACCCTGGGGCGGCGGTTGATTAAGGCCCTTGATGCCAATACGGCGGAGGGCTTTGCCTATCGGGTTGATATGCGCCTTCGACCTAATGGTGATAGTGGCCCTCTGGCTATGAGTTTTGCTGCCATGGAATCGTATTATCAGTTACAGGGGCGTGACTGGGAGCGTTATGCCATGATCAAGGCGCGTCCGGTGGCCGGTGATATTGACAGTGGCCAGCAATTACTGGATAGCCTGAGGCCATTTGTCTATCGGCGTTACCTGGATTACGGTACCTTTGAGGCCCTGCGTGAGATGAAGGCCATGATCAATAACGAGGTACAGCGTAAAGGGATGCAGGCCAATATTAAACTGGGTCCGGGTGGTATCCGTGAAATTGAATTTATCGGACAATTATTTCAGTTGATCCGTGGTGGCCGGGAGTCGGTCTTGCGACAACGGGAAATCTTGTCGATTTTGACCGCGCTAGTTGATACCGGACACCTTCCAGCTTATGTCGGTCGAGAGTTGCTGCAGGACTATAGCCTGCTGCGACGGATAGAAAATCGGTTGCAGGCATGGGCGGATGATCAGACCCATAGCCTGCCCAGCGACAGTAACAGTTCGGCCTGGGATCGCCTGACGCTGTCTTTGAATCCACCGCAACAGTTTGAAATCGATGTTGAGTCCTGGCGCCGACAGATCCGCCAGCTTCGGGCCAGGGTGCAGGGCCATTTTGAACAGGTCTTTGAGGCCCCGCAGGCCAATAATAATGCAGCAACAGGGGCTGGTACGGAATCAGCTATTGACTGGCAGGCTGTGTGGTTGGGTCATGAGACAGCACTGGAGCCAGCCAGTGGTGCGGACTTTAAGGATGTTAATGAGGTGCTGCGCAGGTTAAAGATGCTCCGTGAGAGTCATGCCTGTCGTTCACTGAGTGCCCAGGGTCGAAATCGGCTGGACAGGCTTATACCCATGTTATTGAGTGCTATTGCTGAGGCGGGCCCGCATACGGTGGGTGGTGATGGCCTGGATAGAACCCTGTTTCGTCTGCTCTCGCTGATTGAGTCAATTATGCGCCGAACCGCGTATCTGGCGCTGCTGATAGAGCACCCTCTGGCACTCTCTCAGTTAGTAAAGCTGTGTGGTGCGAGTCCGTGGATATCAGATCATCTGGCCCGTAACCCGATCCTGCTGGATGAACTGCTCGACCCCCGGGTGCTCTATGCCCCCCCGCAGCGCGAACAATTAATGCAGCAATTACAGGCTGTATTTGCTGTGGCGGCGGCTGATGATATTGAGCAACAGCTCGAAACCCTGCGTCTGTTTAAACAGACGCAGGTGTTGCGTGTTGCCGCCTCCGATCTGGCTGGGGTTATACCGCTGATGGTTGTTAGTGATCATCTGGCCTGGATAGCCGAGGTTATTATCGATCAGGTCGTCAAGATGGCCATTCGGCATAATGTGCCGCCGGCCGAGCAGGACAAGGTTACTGCCGGTTTTGGGGTCATTGCCTATGGCAAGCTGGGTGGCCAGGAACTTGGTTATGGTTCTGATTTAGATCTGGTTTTTCTACATGATGGCAATCAGAAGCTGATTACCCATTACACCCGGTTAGGTCAACGGATTGTCCATATTATGACGATAAAGACGGCAGCCGGGTCTCTGTATGAGGTGGATATGCGCCTGCGTCCTAGTGGTGCCTCGGGCCTGTTGGTCAGTAGCATCGAGGCCTTTGGTGATTATCAGCAGAGCGATGCCTGGACCTGGGAACATCAGGCGCTACTCCGGGCACGGTTTGTCGCTGGCTCGGCTAATATAGCTGAGCAGTTTCAGCAAATTCGCCAGGCGATTTTAAGGCGTCGGCGTGAAAACGATGAATTGAGGTTCGATGTCAGGGGTATGCGTGATCGAATGCGGCAGGAACTGGGGCGTGGTAATGAGCAGCGGTTCGATATAAAGCAGGACGTTGGTGGCATCGCTGATATTGAATTTTTAGTCCAGTATGCGGTTTTACGTTGGGGTGCGGATGACCGTGACCTGGTTACCTATACCGATAACATACGTCAGCTACAGGCCCTGGCTAAAGGAGGTTTTTTGAGTGATATAGATTGCCGCCTGTTAATTGATGCCTATCAGGCCTATCGTGCCTTTACCCACCGTCAGGCTCTGCAGCAGGAGCCTGTGATGATAGCTGCGGATGAGTTTGGCGAATATCGTCGTTCTGTCACACAGATCTGGCAGCATTATATGGAGACTGATTAGGTTGATCTTGGCAGTCAAAATAATAGCTAACGGCAGTGAAATATATTGATGGTTTCGCTACAATCGGGTAAACGGTTTGAGCGCAGTATAAACCTGTCTGGTATATGAGCCGGACAGCAGCGACATCAGTACCCCAGCATTTGTAGTTATATTATTCAAGGCGATTAGGACATGAGTATGTTGAATATGGAAGACCGGGATGGCGTAATCTGGTTTGACGGCGAGATGGTTCCCTGGCGTGAGGCCAGGGTACATGTATTAACCCATACACTGCATTATGGGCTGGGTGTTTTCGAGGGGGTGCGTGCCTACAAGACTGATCAGGGGAGTGCGATTTTTCGCCTCGAAGAGCACACTGATCGCTTGTTCCGTTCCGCCCACATCCTTAATATGGATATGCCTTTTGACAAGGCCACAATTAATGAAGCCACTCGTGCGGCCGTACGCGAAAATGATATGGATGCTGGCTATATCCGTCCTATGTGTTTTTATGGCGCCGAAGGTATGGGGCTAAGGGCCGACAATCTGAAGACGCATGTCATGATTGCTGCATGGAACTGGGGTTCCTATATGGGCGAAGAGAATATGCGTAATGGGATCAAAGTGCGTACGTCTTCCTATACCCGTCACCATGTCAATGTGACCATGTGCAAGGCCAAATCCAACGGTAACTACATCAACTCAATTTTAGCGCTAAATGAGGCACTGGCCAGCGGTTGTGAAGAGGCCATGCTTCTGGATGCCCAGGGCTATGTCGCCGAGGGTAGTGGTGAGAATATCTTTATTGTTCGTAATGATGTGATCTATACCCCAACCCTGACCTCGGCCCTCGATGGAATTACTCGGGCAACCATTATTCAGCTGGCCCGTGAGCAGGGTTATGAGATCGTTGAAAAGCAGATGACACGAGACGAAGTCTATGTCGCCGATGAGGCATTTTTTACCGGTACAGCAGCCGAAGTAACGCCTATAAGGATGGTTGATGGTCGTAATATCGGTTCAGGTACGCGCGGGCCAGTAACCGAAAAATTACAGACGCTTTATTTCGATCTTGTTCATGGACGTCTGGATATCCACCCGGAATGGGTAAATCACGTCTAGACTATTATTCAGCAGACGAAGGGGGTGACAATATGGAATGGGTATTAGCCTTAACGACATTGGTGTTGGGTTTGATGGCCGGTTTCTTTCTGGCGTCGACAGGGGATCGCAACAAGCGTCGGGCTGATTCGTTACAGGAACAACTTGATAATGTATCTGCCGAACTGGATGAATATCGGAACCAGGTAACACGACATTTTGTGCGTACGGCTGAACTGGTTGACGCCCTGGCAGCTAACTCAAGAGAGATCTACAATCATCTGGCCGAAGGTTCACATAATTTATGTGATGCTGATGTCATTAAATTAGATCAGTCTACGTCGGCCAAAATTGCTCCAGAATCAGATGCAGCCTCGGTAGTGGTCACTGATACCCCTCTGCATACTGTTAAAACCGATGCGGTTAACGAGCAATCAACAGAGACAGCTGCTACGACACAGCCTGATGAGGGCTGGTATGAGATCCTGCCAGAGTCAGATGTTGATGATAGTAGTGCCCCGAAAAGAGCAGCTAAAAAAAAGGAAGAAGAGCCGGTAGTATAAAGGTTGATTATTGTCATTAACGCTGGAGTGATTGTTATATGTATGGTGAAAAACATAATCTCGTCAATGAATTTCCTGAATATAAAGAGGCTATTCATGGGCTGAAATTAAATGATCAGCATTTTGCCCGTTTATTTGATCGATATCATGTGGTTGATCAGGAGGTATATCGAATAGAGCAGGGGATAGAAAATCCTGCTGATGATTATACCGAGCAATTAAAAAAGGAACGCCTTGCCCTTAAGGATAGTTTACTAAAGATGATAAAAGCATAACGTCCGTAAGCTTGCCTGTTTTTGTCCGAGGCGCATTATCTTTTTGTTATAACGACACATCTCGGGCATTTTTTCTGTTAAAACTTGAACTCATTGATCGAGAATGTTTTACTAGTTGCTAGTAGTTTTAGTGTCACTGCATTTTTTGTAATGTTTTTATTTTTAGTTGAATTGTATTGCTAATTCAATTCATAAGGCAGGAAGGTATTATGCCGAAGGCCATATGGAACGGCGAGGTCATAGCGGCTGCTGAGTCCGATGCCATACAAAATGTCGATAGCAATATCTATTTCCCCCGTTCCTGCGTATTTACTACCTGTTTACGTCCTAGTCCGACGCATACCACCTGTCCCTGGAAAGGTATTGCCAGTTATTATGATGTTGTTGTTAATGGTGAGGTTAACCAGGATGCGGCTTGGTATTATCCCCAGCCCCTGGAACAGGCTGAATCAATAAAGGATCATATTGCATTCTGGCGTGGCGTGAGTATTGAGGACTGAAGTGATTATGTTAGCTAAAGAGTTACTTGTGCGCTATCAGTCAGTTCGTTCGCGAACAGAATACCTATGTCGACCCCTGGGGATCGAAGATTATGGCCTCCAGGCGATGGCTGATGTTAGTCCGGCAAAATGGCATCTTGCTCACGTTACCTGGTTTTTCGAGCAATTTATATTAATACCCTATGTCTATGGTTATAGCCCTTATCACCCAAAATTTGCCCTGTTGTTTAATTCCTATTATGAAACGGCTGGCCGTTTTTTTCCGCGCGTCCAACGCGGATTATTGTCGCGCCCGACGGTAGAGCAGGTCTATACCTATCGCCATTATGTGGACGAGATGATGCATACACTGCTAACCAATCCGCCACCACAACATCGTGATGCTATAACTCAACGTGCCCGCCTGGGGCTGGAGCATGAGATAC
>CAZYTT010000095.1:0-7206 GCA_964650235.1 uncultured Gammaproteobacteria bacterium
GTCGATTTTTGACAGGGATGTCATAAAATCAATCACGAGGTAGCGGCACTAATGTTGCCTGGTCAATCTTGCAATATTCTGCAGATTTTTCATTGCTTTATTGATCGTGGGGCGGTAAGATTTAGCGCTTTTAGAATTTAGTAGATCGTTCAGCGGGGAAGAATTACATGCGTCAGGCATTGGTGGCCGGAAACTGGAAAATGAATGGTTCCAGGGCTAGTATTAATGATTTAATCACTGCAATATTTACCGGATTAGCTGAGATTAAATCAACCGAGGTCGTTGTATGCCCTCCAGCAATATACATTGACGCTGTCTCTTCAGCGATTGAGGCTACAGTAATAAGGCTGGGTGCCCAGAACCTTTGTGACGATGCTGGACCTGGTGCGTTTACGGGTGAGGTCTCCGCGGACATGTTGAAAGACTTTGGTTGTCAATATGTGATCGTTGGGCATTCAGAGCGACGTAGTTTGTACCATGAGTCCGATGACATCGTCGCCCAGAAATTTGCTGTTGCCCAGGAAGCAAACTTGATACCAATATTTTGTGTTGGCGAGTTGCTTGAAGAGCGCGAATCGGGTCAGACAGAGGTCGTCATTGGGCGTCAGATTGACGCAATTCTTACTGCGAAAGCGGGTGTTTCAGCCTTAAGCAAGGCCGTGATTGCCTATGAACCCGTGTGGGCTATAGGTACAGGCATGACGGCGACTCCAGAGCAGGCACAGCAGGTACATGCCTTTATTAGGCAGCGTATAGCGGAACATGATGCCAGTGTTGCTGAACAGGTGCAGATACTTTATGGCGGCAGTGTCAAGGCAAACAATGCCGTTGAGTTGTTTTCAATGGCGGATATAGATGGTGGTTTAATCGGTGGTGCATCACTCGATGCTGATGATTTCCTGGCAATTTGCCGGGCAGGTGATTAAGAATGAGTATTCAAACAATTATAGTCTTCGTGCATGTCGTGATCTCAGCGGTATTAATCGGGTTGATCCTGATTCAGCGAGGAAAAGGTGCGGAGGCAGGCGCGGCATTTGGTGGTGGTGCCTCACAGACAGTCTTTGGTAGCCGCGGTTCGGCATCATTCCTGACTCGTACTACTGCAATTCTGGCAACAGTTTTTTTTATAACCAGTCTAACGCTGGCTTATTTTACGCAGCAAAGTACCCAGGTAACGAGTGTCACTGATATGGTTTTACCGGGAGAAACGATTCAGCAGATAGATAATGCGGATGTGGCTTCAACGCCAGCCGATGTGCCCGTTATACCAGCAGAGGAAACTGCAAATTAAAGTCAAATAAATTGACTATTGCCAGATTAATAATATTGCAGCCGATGTGGTGGAATTGGTAGACACGCCGTCTTGAGGGGGCGGTGGCGAGAGCTGTGCCGGTTCGACTCCGGCCATCGGCACCATTTTTTAAAGTTACTAAAAATGTATTGGGGCTGACAGGATTCAATAACTTGAATTTGTCAGTAAAAATAGGGAGATGTTGTTGCTATTCAGTTAGGATGGCTGTGAGATTATAAAAGGTGTCTGCATTTGACACTGTCGTAATCACTGGCCTAGACTGGGACATAGCATATACGGGCCAATCAATGGTCTATCGATATCACATAAAGTAATCAACGCGGTCACTTGACCCGACCGCATGGATAATTATGTTAGAAAATTACCTGCCAATTCTTGTTTTCCTAGTACTAGGTCTCGCCTTTGGTATAGTGCCTGTTATTGCTGGCTTTATACTCGGTCCGCGCAAACCCGATAGCGAAAAACTCTCGCCCTATGAATGCGGCTTTGAGGCATTTGAAGATTCGCGGATGAAATTTGATGTGCGTTATTACCTCGTCGCTATCCTGTTTATTATTTTTGATCTGGAGATTGCCTTTCTTTTCCCATGGGCGGTAGTGCTCGATAAGATCGGGATGTTTGGCTTCGTAGCAATGGTTATTTTTCTAGCCATTCTTGTTATTGGCTTTATCTATGAATGGAAGAAGGGGGCTCTCGAATGGGAATAGAAGGCATCCTGGAGAAAGGTGTTGTTACGACTTCGGCAGATAAATTAATTAACTGGGCGAGAACCGGATCACTGTGGCCAATGACATTTGGTCTGGCATGCTGCGCTGTTGAGATGATGCATGCCGGAGCAGCACGTTATGACCTGGATCGCTTTGGTGTCGTATTTCGCCCCAGTCCGCGTCAATCCGATGTAATGATTGTAGCAGGTACCTTAGTGAATAAAATGGCACCCGCTCTGCGCAAGGTCTATGATCAGATGGCAGAACCGCGTTGGGTAATATCGATGGGGTCCTGTGCTAACGGTGGTGGTTACTATCACTACTCCTATGCAGTTGTCAGAGGTTGTGATCGAATAGTGCCTGTGGACATTTATGTCCCCGGTTGCCCACCAACAGCAGAGGCGCTGCTGTACGGAATTATACAGCTTCAGAATAAGATTAAACGAACCAATACGATTGCACGATAGAGGCCTGATGTATGCCTGATAAGATTCAGACATTATCCACACTTGTACAGCAACACCTTGCCGAGCGCGTGCAAAGTCTGGTTGTTGCCAATGGTGAGTTGACGATAGAAGTACCGGCATTAGACATTTATGATGTCTGTAAAACATTACGAGATCAACCAGAACTGAATTTTGATCAGTTAATCGATTTATGCGGCGTCGACTATCTTGATTACGGCTTGGAAAATGGTTGGGATAAACCCCGTTTTGCTGTCGTTTATCATCTGTTATCTATAGAAAATAATCAAAGAATACGTGTGCGCTCATTTGTTGATGAGCAGGAACCCATAATCGCCTCGGTTGTTCCAGTCTGGAACTGTGCTAACTGGTTTGAGCGAGAGGCCTTCGATCTGTTTGGAATATTATTTGACGGTCATCCCGATCTACGGCGTCTGTTGACCGATTATGGTTTTATCGGGCACCCATTTCGCAAGGACTTTCCTGTGGTCGGCAATGTCGAAATGCGTTACGACCCGGAAAAACAACGTGTGGTCTATAAGCCAGTAACGATACAGGAACGAGTTATTGTGCCGCGCGTCATTCGTAATGACCATCGGTATATTATGGATGCAGCGAATGATGAGGTGACTGGTGGCTGAGATACGTAATTACACGCTGAATTTTGGTCCTCAGCATCCATCTGCCCACGGGGTGTTACGACTGGTGCTCGAGCTCGATGGTGAGGTAATCGATCGCGCCGACCCCCATATTGGTTTATTGCACCGGGGTACGGAAAAGCTGGCCGAGGCACGGCCCTATAATCAGAGCATCGGTTATATGGATCGACTCGACTATGTATCGATGATGTGTAATGAACATGGCTATGTGCTGGCAATGGAAAAATTGCTGGGTATTGAGGCACCTATAAGGGCTCAATATATACGTGTCATGTTTGCTGAGATAACACGTATCCTCAATCATCTGTTATGGCTGGGTGCTCATGCCCTTGATATCGGCGCAATGACAGTGTTTCTGTATGCCTTCCGTGAACGTGAAGATCTGCTTGACTGTTATGAGGCTGTTTCAGGTGCACGCATGCATGCCACCTATATGCGTCCAGGTGGTGTCTATCGTGATCTACCTGAACAGATGCCACAGTATGAAACTTCAAAATGGCATAATGCCAAGGACGTTGAACGACTTAACCGTAATCGTCAGGGTTCCTTGCTGGATTTCATCGAGGATTTTACTGAGCGCTTCCCGACTTATGTCGATGAATATGAAACACTGTTAACTGATAACAGGATCTGGAAACAACGTACTGTAGGTATCGGTGTGGTGTCTCCGGAAAGGGCTAAACAGCTTGGTTTTACCGGTCCGATGATTCGTGGGTCTGGAATAGAATGGGATCTGCGTAAAAAACAACCCTATGAAGTCTACGATAAACTAGACTTTGATATACCCGTTGGCGTCACGGGTGATTGCTATGATCGTTATCTGGTTCGCATCGAAGAACTGCGTCAGTCGAATCGGATTATTAAGCAATGTATCAAGTGGTTGAGAGAAAACCCGGGCACGGTAATGACTGATAACCTCAAGGTGGCACCTCCAAAACGGGTGGCCATGAAAGACGATATGGAATCGCTAATCCATCACTTTAAGCTGTTTACCGAAGGGTTTTGTATGCCCGCTGGTGAGGCCTACGCTGCAGTAGAGCACCCCAAAGGTGAATTTGGTGTCTATATTGTTTCGGATGGGTCAAATAAACCCTATCGTCTGAAGATACGAGCACCGGGATTTACTCATATTGCGGCTACCGACGAAATGTCGCGTGGTCATATGTTAGCTGATGTCGTTGCTGTCATCGGAACTCAGGATATTGTATTTGGTGAGGTGGATCGTTAATGGCTGATGGTGAAAATAAAGTGTCTTTGATCTCTGACACGGCCAGGGCAGAGATAGACCACTGGTTGGCCAAGTACCCGGTTGAGCATAAGCAATCAGCATTGATTGCGGCTCTGACTGCTATACAACATCAGAATGGTGGTAGTTTAACCACAGAGCTTATGGATGCCGTAGCAGAATATCTGGGTTTGCCAGCCATAGCTGCTTATGAAGTAGCTACTTTCTATAGTATGTTTGACCTGGAGCCGGTTGGACGAAATAAGATTTCTGTCTGTACAAACATCTCCTGTATGTTATGTGGCGGTGAAAAGATCGTAGAGCATATTTCATCGCGTCTGGGTATAAAGCTGGGCGAAACAACTACGGATGGCAAGTTTACTCTTAATAGAGAAGAAGAATGTCTTGCCGCATGTGCAGGTGCTCCAATGATGGTTGTTAATGGGCATTATCATGAACAGCTAACACCTGAAAAGGTTGATGCAATTCTCGACGGTTTGGAGTGAAGTAATGGCCAACGAAGTTTGTTTTCAGACATTACAGTTCGATCAGCCCTGGACGCTGGAAAATTACCTTAAGGTGGGTGGTTATCAGGCCCTTGAGAAGATTGTCCGGGAAAAGATGCCGCCTGAAGAGATTATTGAAGAACTCAAGGTTTCGGCGCTAAGGGGCCGAGGTGGGGCCGGTTTTCCGACTGGTTTGAAATGGAGCTTTATGCCTCGCAATACCCCGGGACAGAAATATATCGTTTGTAATTCTGATGAGAGTGAGCCCGGCACCTGCAAGGATCGCGATATTCTCCGTTTTAATCCTCATGCGCTGGTTGAAGGGATGGCCATTGCCGGGTATGCCATTGGTGCAACGATTGGATATAACTACATGCGTGGTGAATTTCACCATGAACCGTTTGAGCGCTTTGAACAGGCAATCGCCGAAGCGCGTGAGGCCGGTTATATCGGTAAAAATATTATGGGTTCGGGCAATGATTTCGAACTCTATTCACACCTTGGTGCCGGTGCTTATATCTGTGGTGAAGAGACTGCATTACTCGAATCGCTTGAGGGTAAAAAGGGGCAGCCTCGATTTAAGCCACCTTTTCCAGCCAATTTTGGTCTCTATGGTCGACCCACAACTATTAATAATACTGAGACCCTGTCATCTGTACCGTCAATAATACGCAATGGTGGTAAATGGTTTTTAGAGCTTGGGAAACCAAATAATGGTGGGGTGAAATTATTTTCAGTGTCCGGCCATGTCAATAAGCCAGGCAACTATGAAATCCCAATGGGTACCCCCTTTCCGGAATTGCTGGAGATGGCAGGCGGTATCCGTGATGGTCATAAATTAAAGGCAGTTATCCCGGGTGGCTCATCTATGCCGGTTATGCCCGGTGAAGTGATTATGGACTGCACCATGGATTATGACTCTCTGGCCAAGGGTGGCTCCGGTCTCGGTTCGGGTGGTCTAATCGTTATTGATGATAGTACCTGTATGGTCAATGCCCTGTTGCGATTATCGAGATTTTATTATGCCGAGTCATGTGGCCAATGTACGCCATGTCGTGAAGGTACCGGATGGATGTGGCGTATACTGACCCGTATAGAGAACGGGGAAGGGCGACCAGAAGATATGGAGGTGCTGGAGAAGACGGCCAGTCGTATTGATGGACGCACCATTTGTGCCTTTGGTGATGCCGCAGCCTGGCCAGTTCAGAGTTTTCTCAAACACTATCGTGAAGAGTTTATCTATCACATTGAGCATAAGCGTTGTATGGTTGAAAAGGCTGAGTGGTCAGCGTCGGAGGCTGTGGCATGAGTGTAACTGCCGGTACTGCTAAAAATGGCACCCGTCGGAATGAGAATACCGTCAAGATAGAAATAGACGGTAAGATTGTTCATGCACGCCGGGGGGAAATGCTGATTGAGGCCGCCGATGAGGTTGGCATTAACATACCGAGATTCTGTTATCACAAAAAATTATCGATAGCAGCCAATTGTCGTATGTGTCTGGTTGAAGTCGAGAAGGTACCCAAACCACTGCCAGCCTGTGCAACACCAGTAACAGAAGGAATGAAGGTCTTTACCCGTTCACCACGGGCGATAGAGGCGCAACAGGGCACAATGGAATTCCTGTTGATAAACCACCCGCTGGATTGTCCTATCTGCGACCAGGGTGGGGAGTGTGAATTACAGGAGGTCTCTATCGGTTTTGGTAGTGACTGTTCAACCTTTGGCGAAAACAAGCGCGTGGTACAGGATAAAGACATCGGACCACTGATTACTACTGAAATGACGCGTTGTATTCATTGCACCCGGTGTGTTCGTTTTGGCGATGAAATTGCCGGTATGCGTGAACTGGGTGCTACAGGGCGTGGGGACCGGATGGAAATCGGTACCTATATAACCAGCACAGTTGATTCTGAGATGTCCGGTAATGTAATAGACCTGTGCCCGGTTGGCGCACTGACGTCTAAACCATTTCGCTTTACCGCCCGGGCCTGGGAGATGCAGACCAGACCAGCGATAGCCCCGCATGATTGTGTAGGCTCAAATATTAATGTTCTAACACGCGCCAACACCGTTATGCGTGTTGATCCGCGTGAAAATGAAGCAATTAATGAGGTCTGGTTGTCTGATCGTGATCGTTTCAGTTATGAGGCATTAAACTCTCCTGAACGGCTGCAGCAGCCAATGATTCGTGTTGATGGTCAGTGGCAACAGACAGACTGGAGTACGGCGCTGGAGTTTACCGTCAATAAACTCAAAGGTGTCATTGCCAGCGATGTTACAGAACAGATAGGTGCCCTGGTTTCATCGAGCGCCACACTTGAAGAACAGGC
>CAZYTT010000096.1:0-1211 GCA_964650235.1 uncultured Gammaproteobacteria bacterium
CCGGCCCGTTTCATGGATAATAGCGCTTCCATTGCAACAGCCTTCTCATTTAACCAGCCGTTGGCACTGGCCGCCTTGATCATTGCGTACTCCCCACTGACCTGATAGACATAGGTCGGGACATTAAAGTAGCCTTTAATCCGGGCAACAATATCTAGGTAGGGGAGCCCGGGTTTGACCATAACCATGTCGGCGCCCTCGTTAAGATCGAGTTCGACCTCTGTCAGGGCCTCATCACTATTGGCGGGGTCCATTTGATAGGTATATTTGTTTCCTGCACCGAGGTTGGCGGCAGACCCAACCGCATCACGAAATGGACCATAATAACTGGAGGCATATTTAGCGGAGTAGGCCAGGATGCGGGTGTGGATATGACCCTGGGACTCAAGTGTCTCACGGATCGCACCAATACGGCCATCCATCATATCGGATGGCGCAACGATATCCGCCCCGGCCTCGGCATGAGACAGTGCCTGTTTGACCAGGACCTCAACTGTCTCATCGTTTAAGACATAACCGGATTCATCGATCAGGCCGTCCTGGCCATGGGTAGTAAAGGGATCCAGGGCCACATCGGTGATCACCCCGAGATCAGGGAAGGCCTGCTTCAGGGTGCGCACAGCACGTTGGGCAATACCCTCCGGGTTATAGGCCTCGCGTGCGTCTTCAGTCTTTGCCGAGAGCGGGGTGACGGGAAACAGGGCGATGGCGGGTATGCCGAGCTTGACTAATATCTTGGCCTCTTTTAATAGCTCACTGATGCCAACTCGCTCGACACCCGGCATGGACGGTACCGCTTCGCGTTTATCAGGCTGGTCCAGGATGAACATGGGGTAGATCAGGTCGTCTACTGTCAGGGTATTTTCACGCATTAAACGGCGGCTGAAATCATCACGGCGCATACGGCGTGGCCTTCTGATAGCGAATAATCCCTGGTGTTGTCGTTTATCGTTCACCTGTAACTCCTGAATCAAGGGGTAGTATAGGGGCAAAAAAAAGCGCAGCCCAAGCTGCGCTCTATTGTAACGATTTCCGTCTTTTATTTCTTCTTAGCGGCGGCCTTTTTCCTGGTCGGCGTGGTCTTTTTAGTCACGGCCTTCTTTTTGGTGGCAGCGACCTTCTTTTTAGCGACGGACTTTTTCTTGGTTGTTGGCGACTTTTTAGTCACGGCCTTCTTTTTGGTGGCAGCGACCTTCTTTTTAGCGACGGAC
>CAZYTT010000096.1:1311-7199 GCA_964650235.1 uncultured Gammaproteobacteria bacterium
GCGACTTTTTAGTCACGGCCTTCTTTTTGGTGGCAGCGACCTTCTTTTTAGCGACAGCTTTTTTCTTGGTCGTGCTGGTCTTTTGAGCAGTAGATTGCGTTGTGGCGCTGTTTGGGCTGTCAGCTGCACTTGTAGTTGCAGGTTGAGTGGAAGTTGGTAGATTTGTCTCGCGGGTAGTTGTCAAGATAGCAGGTTTGTCAGCCGGTAATTGGTCGACAATAGATGAGATCTCATTAAATATCGTGCTGATTTCACCCGTACCGGTTACCTTCTGGAGTTTCCCCTCGTTGCTGTAGTGTTCGATTAATGGTGTAGTCTGGGCTTCATAGACGCGCAGGCGATTACCAATTGTTTCTTCATTGTCGTCACCTCGATGACGGAGATGGCCACCGCATTTGTCACAACGATCTTCCAGCTTTGATGGCGATGAGTAAATATTGTACATCTGGCCGCAGGATTCGCAGGTGCGTCGACCAGTTAATCGTTGCATCAGGGTATCGATCTCAATATCAATCAAGATAGCACCCTGTAAGGGTTGTCCCATCTGGGTCAGGAGTTTGTTTAATGCCTCGGCCTGGGCATTGTTGCGCGGGAACCCGTCCAGGATGAAGCCATTACGAGCATCAGGGGCACTTAAACGATCGCGAATCATGGCCAGGACAATTTCATCAGACACCAGCCGTCCGGCATCCATAGCGGTCTTGGCCATCTTGCCAAGCTCTGTCTCGGCCTTGACAGCTTCACGGAGTAAATCGCCTGTCGATACCTGTGGGACGCGGTATTTTTCGGTCAATAATTTGGCTTGTGTTCCCTTGCCGGAACCGGGCGCACCCAGCAGTACGATTCTCATGAGTCCTCTCCTTATGGTGAATTAGGATGCCGATCGTTTGTTGATTATTGTTTTATATCGTCTTTTTCTATGTGATCCTGAATTGCGCGATACTGGAAATCGATATAGTCACGCAATCGTGGCAGCAGTGTTCTGTTAGCATGAATTTTGGCGTAAGCTTATAACGGTTTTGTTGTAATTGGAATGGGGAAGTTCATTTTCAATTAACTGGGGATCCAGGTGCTGCTATTAGCACTACTACAACAGCGTAGAGGGGTGCGATATGCCGAAAAAAAATGCTATTTATGCCCAGTCAGGAGGGGTGACGGCGGTCATTAATGCGACGGCCTGTGGCTTAATTGAGACGTCACGCCAGCATAAAAGTGTCATTGGTAAGGTCTATGCTGGGCTAAATGGCATAAAGGGTGTCCTGGCTGAAGACCTGGTCGATACCAGTAAAGAGACCGTGCGGACAATAACAGCATTACGTTATACCCCGGCCGGTGTCTTTGGTTCCTGTCGTCATAAGCTGAAAAGTATGGAGCAGAGCAGGACCGAATATGAACGTTTAATTGCGGTGTTTCGCGCCCATAATATCGGCTATTTCTTCTATAACGGTGGTGGTGATTCCCAGGATACGGCTCACAAGGTCGCGCAGATGGGGCAGGAAATGGGCTATCCCGTTTGTTGTATCGGTATCCCAAAGACAATTGATAATGATCTGGCGCTGACCGATAACTGCCCGGGTTTCGGTTCGGTCGCCAAGTATGTGGCTGTATCTACTCGAGAGGCGGCCTATGATGTGGCCTCCATGGCCGCCTCTTCAACCAAAATCTTTGTCCTTGAGGTGATGGGCCGTCATGCCGGCTGGATTGCCGCAGCAAGTGGTCTGGCGGCAGAGTTTGACGGGGATGCCCCGCATATTATTCTGTTACCTGAGGTAGCATTTAGTAAGGCGCGATTCCTGGCCCGGGTCAAGGCCGTAGTTGAGCAGGTTGGATATTGCGTCATCGTTGTTTCTGAGGGGCTACGTGATAGCAAAGACCAGTTTATATCTGAAACAGGCAATCGCGATGCCTTTGGTCACGCCCAACTGGGTGGAGTAGCGCCAATAATTGCTCAGATGATCCATGACCGCTATGGCTATAAATTTCACTGGGCAGTGTCCGACTATCTGCAGCGCTCAGCCCGTCATATTGCCTCCAGGACGGATGTGGATCAGGCCTATGCCATGGGTGTGGCGGCGGTAAAGTTGGCATTGGCTGGTAAAAATGCGGTTATGCCGACGATTGTTCGGACCGCCGATACGCCCTATCGATGGAAAATTGGTGAGGCAAGGCTATCCCGAGTGGCAAATCGCGAAAAAAAAATGCCCAAAAGTTTTATTCGGCGGGATGGCTTTGGTATTACTGCCAGCTGTCGCCGTTATCTACAGCCATTGATCGAAGGTGAAGATCCCCCCCCATTCAAGCATGGTCTCCCGCAATATGCGCGGCTAAAAAAGGTAATGGTCAAGAAGAAACTGGGTTCATGGGGTTGAATAGGGGCAAGATTGCAATTACACACGAGGTCGTGTCTACGTTATAATCCCGGCCTTTCGGAAATTATCCAGGGGTTAGTGCAAATGAATTTGGAAAAAGTGACTGCAGGTAAGAATGTGCCTGATGAAATTAATGTGATCATAGAAATACCGGCCCATAGTAATCCGGTAAAATATGAAGTCGACAAGGATACCGGGGCGATGTTTGTTGACCGTTTCATGAGTACCCCGATGTTTTACCCCTGTAACTATGGTTATGTGCCTCAGACCCTGTCGGAAGATGGCGATCCTGTTGATGTCCTGGTTGTCACACCTATTCCATTAATTAATGGGTCTGTCATTCGTTGTCGTCCCGTTGGTATCCTGAATATGACAGACGAGGCCGGCAGGGATGGCAAGGTCGTTGCTGTTCCAGTCGCCAAGTTGTCTAATCTTTACGATGATGTGAAGTCAATAAATGACCTGCCGGCACCTTTGCTAGCTCAGATTGGCCACTTTTTCGAGCATTATAAGGACCTGGAGGCCGGTAAATGGGTCAAGGTTGAGGCCTGGGGTGATATTGATGAGGCAAAAGCTGAGATTAATGACAGTGTAGCCCGTTTTGGTGCCAAGTAGGTCTACCCTTGATAGCCGGGCAGTTCTGCAGGGACTGTCCGGTTGTTTCAAATGCTTTAGCTGTGGTAGTTGGGTGAATCTTCCTTGAGCGGTTATCACAACCACGTATCGCCTGATCAGCATGCCGACTCTAGTCGTGCCCTGCTTTCTGGCCTTATTCTGGTACTGTTATTTGCCATTGTTGAGGCTGTTGGTGGCTGGGTCTCTGGGTCTCTGGCCCTGATGGGTGATGCTGGTCATATGTTCAGTGACGCCGCTGCCCTGGGTGTCGCGGTATTAGCTAGTCGTTTGGCCATGAGGCCACCCTCCGATAGTCATACCTTTGGTCTGGTCAGGGCTGAGGTTGTTGCCGCGCTGATTAATGGGCTGTTTATGCTGTTGGTGGTCTCCACAGTAGCCTACCATGCCTACCATCGTCTGCAGGAACCGGTGCCAGTCTCGGGCAATATGGTGATGGTCATAGCTGCTGTTGGCCTGATTATCAATATTATTATTGCTGTACGTCTGCATCATAGTGAACAATCGTTGAATGTCCGTGCCGCCATGTTGCATGTCATTGGTGATCTGCTGGGATCTGTCGCAGCCTTGGTTGCCGGCCTGGTAATTATCCTGACGGGCTGGTTACCTATCGATCCGATCCTGTCTCTGTTTATCTGTGTGTTGATCCTGTTGTCCAGCTTAAGACTGTTGCGTGACGTTATCCATGTGATCATGCAGGGTGTACCCAGTGATGTCGATGTCGCCGAGATTGAGCAGATGATGGTAGGTGTGGATAATGTTTTCTCTATTCATGACCTGCATGTATGGACATTGACCAGTGGTCAGCTCGTACTCTCGGCGCATGTGGTTATGACTGACCTTTCTCGTTGGGAAGCTGTGCTGGCCGAATTGCAACAACGTCTGGAGAGACAATACGGAATTCTTGATGTCACCCTGCAACCCGAGGCTTTTCATTATATCGACAAACCAATTATCCTTGCTGATGCTAATTGACTGGGATCTGTCTGGGACCGGTCCGAGGGCTGACAGAGATTGGAGTGGGGTTGGGCCGGGATAGGTTAGTAAAACATGTATGCAATGGAAAATTTTGAGCTTGATCAATAATGCATAAAGAAAAAATTGCTATTTTTGCCCCGTTTTCCGGAGATGGCGGTGTCGAGGTTATGATGGTCAGGCTCCTGAAAGAGATGGTTGCCCGGCAGCTGGATGTCGATTTGTTGCTGGTGAAAGGCTATGGACCCTATATGGCTCAGATTCCACCGCAAGTAAAGGTGATTCGGATGTCGGATCATACCTTCTTAAGTCTATTGCCGTTCTATCGTTATCTGCGGACTGTCCGGCCTGACGTCGTATTGGTGCCAAAACATCGGGCCGGTATTGTTGCCTTGCTGGCGCGACGTTTGTTGAGCCTGTTTTCTTCCTCGGAGGCATCAAAACCGGTTCGTATCGTGTTAAGTATCGGGACCGCCATGTCGGTGCCCCTACGAAATGCGCTGTGGATCAAGCGCTGGTGGTGGAAGAAGACCATGCAGTGGTTTTATCCCTGGGCCGAACGAATTATTGGTGTATCGGAATGTGTCGCAGATGATGTGCGCTGGATGTCGGGTCTCGATGCACCCAGGGTCATTGCTGTCAATAATCCGGTTGTCTCCGATGACCTGGTCATCAAGGCCCAGGAGCCCGTTGAGCACCCCTGGTTTGTCCATCATGACTGCCCTGTCATTATTGGTTGTGGACGGTTTACATTGCAAAAGGATTTTCCCAACCTTATCAGGGCCTTTGCTCGGGTGAGACAGGATCAACACTGTCGTCTGTTTATCATGGGGCGAGGGGAGGACATGGATACTTGTCGCCAACTGGTTGATGAGCTCGGTGTGTCCTCCGACGTCTGCTTTGCAGGATTTATCGATAATCCCTTTGCCTATATGGCCAGGGCTGATTTATTCGTCCTGTCATCAAGATGGGAGGGCTCGCCGGTTGTACTAGTAGAAGCACTTGCCCTAGGGATTCCCGTGGTGGCGACAGATTGCAGTTGTGGTCCGAGAGAGACGCTGCAAAAGGGTAAGATCGGCCCCCTGGTCCCGGTTAATGACGCTGAGGCGCTGGCCAGGGCGATACAGGCGACGCTAGCGTCGCCGCTGGCCAGCGAGCAGTTATGTCTGGCAGCTGAGCCATTTACAGTTAAAAACAGTGTTGATCAGCACCTTAAGGTGATGGGCCTTGCTGATGAATAGGGTCGCATCCATGTTGTTAATTGATGTCTATGCCTGCCAACATTAGTTTCACTCATTCACTAGATTGACTGGAATAGTTCTGTAAGGGTAATGCCATTGCTTAAGTCGATTTTTACAGAGAATGACCGAGTTGGTCTACTGGCAGTAGCCCTGCTCGTAGTGTTTCTGTCTTTGGCCCCAACGGTCTATGGGGCTGTCAATGTCCTCGCCGTTCTGTTGCTGTTAATGGGGCTGGCATTTGGCTGGAAGGATCTCCACCATTTCAATGCGCCAGTCCGATTAATATGGTTGTTCTTCGGTCTCTACGTGGTCGTGGCATTACTAAGCCTGTTAAATAACGCCAACTGGGCCCATGCGGCCTGGCGCTTTGAACGCTTCTATCCTTTTTTGTTGTTTATTCCCCTGTTCGGTGTGCTCTGGCGATCAAATCGCTTACTGTTCCATGCATTAATTGTTGGGGTCATAATTGGTTCAATAGCAATGGCGGGTATTTGTTTATATGAGCTGTTTGTTCAAGGTAGTAAACGTGCTGGTTGGAGTACTGGCATCAATGTAAACACTCTCGCGCACCTGGCCTATGTCTATGCGGCGATTTGTCTGGCGGCCCTGATTACGGTGCCGATGCGACGGCGGTGGCAGGCGATGTTGATGGTGGGCCTGGCGGCGTCAG
>CAZYTT010000097.1:0-4451 GCA_964650235.1 uncultured Gammaproteobacteria bacterium
AGTAATTAGTTCAACCCTGTGGGGGGTGTTCTGGTATCCACTGCGCCAGCTTGAGGCGGCCGGGCTGCCGGGGCTATGGTCAACTACCATTATATTTGGCTCGGCGCTGACCTTTAGCCTGATACTGGTCACCTTGCGTCGTGTCGGTATCCGCAGTCATCTGTCGCTATTAATTCTGCTGGCGATTGCCAGCGGCTGGTGCAATGTCGCCTTTATCCAGGCTGTGCTCAGTGGCAATGTTGTCAGGATTACTCTGCTGTTTTATCTTTCGCCCTTATGGACGGTGTTGCTGGGGCACTTTATTCTCGGTGAACGGTTGGAGCGTACAGCCAGGATCACGCTGGCGATGGCGATGGCTGGCGCGATTATTATGCTCTGGGATAGTCGTCTGGGTATACCCTGGCCGCAGGATCAGGCTGACTGGTTGGCAATCTCATCGGGATTTGGTTTTGCCCTGTCTAATGTCATGGTTCGTAAACTCTATAGCGAGGATATCTGGATCAAGACGGTCTTTGCCTGGCTGGGTGTGGTTGTGTTTGCAGCAATTGGTCTGGTGTTTCAGGTGCAACCCCTGCCTGTTGTCACTGTTAATATCGTGGTTCTGACCATCGTTATCGGGGGTATCGCCATGATATGTATGACACTACTGGTACTCTATGGTCTGACTCATATGCCCGCCCATCGGGCCGCAGTTATTCTGTTATTTGAGATCGTCGCTGGCGCTGTTTCAGCCCAGTGGTTGACCGATGAGGTGGTGTTGGTACAGGAATGGTTGGGTGGGATCCTGATTGTGGCGGCAGGCTATTATGCGGCCCGCCGCCACATATTTGATAGTCATTCCAGTTGCTAAGGCTACTTGATGCTCTTCAGAACACTATTTAGTAATAGGCATCAGTGACAGTTCTACTCGTCGGTTCATCATCCGGCCTTCTTCGGTCGCATTGTCGGCGATAGGGTGTTGTTCACCAAAACCGATAACATCAAGACGCTGGGCTACTACCCCCTTGTTTTCCAGATAACCGGCGACACTGTTGGCGCGCTGTTCAGAGAGCCGCTGATTATAACTGGCGTCTCCCGTGCTATCGGTAAAGCCGGCAACGACAACCATTGTCTTTTCGAATTCGGCCAGGACCAGGGAGACAGAATCCAGGACCTCATAGAAATTAGTTCGCAGGTCTGCACTATTGGTGGGGAAGGTGATGTTGCCGGGCATGATAAGGTTGATATTGTCCCCTTCACGCTGGACGCTGACGCCTGTGTTACGTAATTGCTTACGCAGCTTGGCCTCCTGGGTATCCATATAGTAGCCAACACCACCACCAACAATCGCGCCGACACCAGCTGCTTTAAGCATGGCTCGTTTGCGGTCAGTCCCTGATTTATTCCTGTTAGTGAGGTAAGCGGCGACAACGGCTACTCCGGCCCCGATACCGGCACCCTTGGCTGTGTTTGTTGTCTTTTCCTCACCGGTGTAAGGGTCAAAGGTGGTGCATCCGGCTGCTGTAAGACTAACAATAAAGCTTCCGATGATAAGTTTTTTCATTGCTTCCCTCGTTAATAATCATTAATTGATACGACTGCAAACAATTCAGCACGATAGTATACGAAAAATTAGTCTCAAGATGTCAGCTCCGTAGATGTTTTCATGAAATCCATTCCGCTGTGTGTGTTGATCTATCTTCGGTCATCAGCGATGATGGGGATTAATTTATGGTCGTTGCATAGTCGGGGTAGACTGAATGAGTACAGGCAAAATAACATTATTGATAACGGCGATGGTAATCGGGCTGGTTGTGGTGCTGTCGGGTTGTGACAAGGTTGCTGACCAGGATATGGGCGTGGATGCTGACAAGGTGGTTGAAAAGGTAAAGTCCGGCCACCTGTTTGAAGGGCAGCAAGAGTTGATCGAAAAGGCCAGGTCAGTGGAAAAACAGATGGCAGACCGGGTGAAGGAACAATTGAAACAGGTCGATGAGCAGAGCCAATAGCGGTTATCGATATCATCTTTTGTATTACAGATTAGTTGAGAATGAATGGCACGTATCCTCGGCATTGATCCTGGCTCTCGGATTACCGGTTTCGGTATTATTGATTTCGATAATCGTCAGGCTCGCTATGTGGCTGCCGGTTGTATCCGTACCGGTGAAGGTGAGCTGCCCAACCGTTTAGGCGTTATCGTCAGGAGTATTTACGAATTAATTGACCAGTACCATCCTGATGATATGGCTATAGAGCGGGTCTTCCTGAATAAAAATGTCGATTCGGCATTGAAGCTGGGGCAGGCCCGGGGTGCCGCCATAGCTGCTGTTGTCATGCATGATATACCGGTCTATGAATACTCGGCGACCCAGATAAAACAGGCAACTGTTGGCCGGGGGCTGGCCGACAAGGCCCAGGTGCAGCATATGATCAAGGTATTATTACAATTGACTGAGTCACCTCAGGCCGATGCCGCCGATGCCCTTGCCTGTGCCCTGTGTCATAACCAGCGACAGACAGCGGAGGCGATGTTGTCATCGAGTCAACAGCAGTTGATTGCCCAAATGGCCGGGAGGCGGCGACGATGATTGGCTATCTCCGCGGTAACGTCCTGTTGAAACAACCTCCGTTCTTACTGCTGGATGTCAATGGCGTAGGCTATGAAGTAGAGGCAACAATGGGAAGTTTCTATGACATGCCGGAACAGGGGGGGGAGTTTGCACTGTTTACCCACCTGATTGTGCGCGAAGATGCCCAGTTGTTGTATGGCTTTGCCTCTGAGACTGAGCGCCACCTGTTCAGGGCGCTGATTAAGGTTAGTGGTATTGGCGCCAAAGTTGCGCTGTCGATCCTTTCGGGCATGTCGGTGAATGATTTCGTTCGCAGTGTTCAGGGCCGGGATGTGGCTACGTTAACGCGCATACCAGGAATCGGCAAGAAGACTGCCGAACGACTCATCGTTGAGATGACAGATCGGCTGGAAACGGGGGGGGAGATCGCTACTCAGATCGCCAGTCAGATTAAACAGCAGGGTGAGGGATCGGGGGCGCCCGCATTGGTGCTGGATGACCCGGTAGCCGATGCCGTAAGTGCCCTGATAGCCCTGGGCTACAAACCGGTAGAGGCCAGTCGTATGGTCAGGGCTGTACCTCAACAGGACAATCTGAATCGTGAGGCACTCATTAAGGCTGCACTCCAGGCCAGTGTGACCAGATAATCAATTCCACTCTACTCCACTGCAATGCGTTTGTCTTTTCGTTAATTTGTAGGCCATGGTCCGATGATGAATCTATCCAGCTACACGCTATTAACATTAATAATCCTGATTGCACTTTTTACCGGCTGTGGTGGCGGCGGTAATGGAGTTCGCGATGCTATCGATAATGACGGTGTGGTTAACGAAATCGATTACCCGGTGAGATCCATAAATAATCGTTAAAGCCTTTCTCTTTGGCATAAAAATTGCTAATTCATTGATGTACCAATCTTGTCTACTAGTTCGGGCCAAGACATTCTATTTTGTCTATCTACCTGCTAGCGACAGTGATATACCTCGATTCAGTGCAGTGACATTAAACAACAATAAGGTCTGAGTATGGTAAATGTGGTCAACACCCTGACGAAGCGACAAAATTATGACGCTGGTGCAGCCCGTACCGCCAAGATTATAGCGGTGACAAGTGGTAAAGGTGGCGTTGGTAAGACTAATGTCGCCAGTAATATGGCCATCACCCTGGCACTACAGGGGGCGCGGGTCTGTGTCTTCGACGCCGATACCAGTCTGGCCAATATTAATATTGTTATGGGGCTGTCGGCTCAGTACACCATAGAGCACCTATTAAAGGGTGAGAAGACCATCGATGAAATCTTGTTAACGGGGCCCGCCGGGATTCGTATCGTTCCTTCAGCCTCAGGTATCTCAAACTGTGCTAACCTTGATGAAGGTCAACGGCAGCGATTAATCGCTGCGCTGACTGAATTAGAGGATCAATATGATTATTTAATTATCGATACAGCTGCTGGTCTGGGACATGATGTGATTGATTTTGTCCGTTCAGCCCAGTATATCATGTTGGTCATAACAACTGAGCCGACATCATTGACGGATACCTTTGCCCTGATCAGGACGCTGAAACGAGAGGGATGTAATCGCCCACTCTATGCCGTGGTCAGTCAGGCCCGTGATTACCCCGACAGCTGGAAGACCTTTGCTCGCTTTCAGGCGGCCGTTAAAAAGTTTTTAAAGCGCGAGATCCGCTATCTGGGCTATATCGGCAGTGATGAACACCTCAAGGAGGCCATATCTGAGCAGAAGCCCGTCGTGCTCTATAGCCCAACAACGCATGCCAGTCGTTGCTTCAAGATCCTGGCCAGCGTTGTACAGAAACAATTTGGCCATAGTGAAGAGGATTACCGCTTTAGCGAGTACTGGCGGATGCTGAGTATTGTTAAATCCACAGCGATTGATTCGG
>CAZYTT010000097.1:4551-7193 GCA_964650235.1 uncultured Gammaproteobacteria bacterium
GGTTATATTAGTGCACAGATCATTTCAGATAGTTGAAACACTTTGTTACTATAACGCCATGATTGAAATTGACAGAATGATTGCACCTGAGGCACAGCCGGATGAGGCCGTGCTCGATCGTGCTATTCGGCCGAGTTTGCTGGGCGACTATATTGGTCAACAGAGTATGCGAGATCAGATGTCGATATTTATTCAGGCGGCCCGCCAGCGTCAGGAGGCCCTGGATCATACCCTGATCTTTGGGCCTCCGGGTCTGGGTAAGACAACGCTGGCCCATGTTATTGCCAATGAACTCGGCGTAAATCTACGTCATACTTCAGGTCCGGTGTTAGAGCGTGCGGGTGATCTGGCAGCGCTACTAACCAACCTTGAGCCCCATGATGTCCTGTTTGTTGATGAGATCCATCGTCTCAGTGCCGTGGTTGAAGAGATGCTATATCCGGCCATGGAGGATTATCAGCTCGATATCATGATTGGTGAGGGTCCAGCAGCCCGCTCGATCAAACTGGATCTGCCCCCGTTTACCCTGGTTGGCGCTACTACACGTGCCGGTCTGTTAACTTCACCACTACGTGATCGCTTTGGCATTGTTCAGCGACTGGAATTTTATTCTGTTACTGATCTTACCGCGATTGTGTCACGATCGGCGGCTATTCTTAATGCTGACCTCGATCGCGAGGGTGCGCATGAGATTGCGCGACGTTCGCGGGGCACACCACGTATTGCCAATCGTTTATTACGCCGGGTACGCGATGTCGCTGAAGTAAAATCAGGTGGTCGGGTGAGTGGTGAGATAGCTGATGAGGCCCTGGCCATGCTGGATATTGATGGGCATGGTTTTGATGCTCAGGACCGGCGCCTTTTGAGCACGATTATCGATAAATTTGATGGTGGGCCTGTGGGTGTCGATTCACTGGCGGCAGCAATTGGTGAGGAGCGCGATACGATAGAGGATGTCCTTGAACCCTATCTGATACAACAGGGTTTTATCATGCGCACTCCCCGTGGCAGAATGGCCACCCGGAATGCCTATCTCCATTTTGGTTATATACCGCCTCCAGAACTGGGACAGGGACATAGCCGTGTTGATGAAACGGGTTTAGCCTGAAGGAACTGTTACGACGGTATTATCTGATTGTACTCCAGGAATAAATTTCACTAATGACATTTGAATGGCCGGTTCGCGTCTATTATGAAGACACAGACAGCGGGGGCGTGGTTTATTACGCCAATTATCTGAAATTTATGGAGCGTGGCCGGACTGAGTGGTTGCGCCATCTTGGTATGGAACAGGATCAGTTAATTGATGAGCATGGCGTCATGTTTGCCGTACGTTCAATCGCGCTTGATTACCTGGCCCCGGCCCGATTCAATGATGCCCTGAGGGTTACTGTAATTCCGGTAAAAAAAGGGCGTGCCAGCCTGAGTTTTACCCAACAGGTGACTCGGCAGATTGAAAATGAACAGAAACTATTGTGTGAGGGCCAGGTGAAAATAGCCTGCCTCGATGTCAGGACCTTGCGGCCGCGGCCGATCCCGTCCTCAGTTTATGCGGAGATACATTGTGACCACTGATCTATCCATATTTCATCTTTTCTTGAATGCCAGCTTGCTGGTGCAACTGGTGATGTTGGGGCTATTGCTGGTGTCACTGATGTCGTGGACAGTGATCTTTCGCAAACGCCGTAGCTATATTGCAGCACGATCAGCAATGAAATCGTTTGAAAACCGCTTCTGGTCGGGCGTCAGTCTGGCTGAGTTATATCAACAGGTCAGTAAGCAGCAGGGACATCAGGGCGCGGCAGCTGCTATATTCGTTGCCGGTTTCAAGGAATATATGAAATTACGCCAGCAGCCTACTTTAGCGCCCGCCGAATGCCTTGAGGGTACGCGCCGCGTGATGCGCGTGGCGATGAACCGTGAAATTGAAGAATTGGAATTGCACCTGCCATTTCTGGCGACTGTTGGGTCAACCAGCCCCTACGTGGGACTGTTTGGCACTGTATGGGGGATCATGAATTCTTTCCGGGCCCTGGGTAATGTTAATCAGGCGACGCTGGCGATGGTCGCCCCTGGTATAGCCGAGGCTCTGATTGCCACAGCCATGGGTCTGTTTGCCGCCATACCGGCGGTGGTTGCCTATAATCGCTACGTCAATGATATCGATCGACTCATCCATCAGTATGATAATTTTCTGGAAGAGTTTTCTGCCATCCTTCAGCGCCAGAATACGGCGTCCTGATTGAGGACTGCCTTAAGACCATGAAACGCCGTACCCTGAAACGCCCGATGGCAGAGATTAATGTCGTCCCCTATATTGATGTGATGCTGGTATTGCTGGTGATCTTTATGATTACGGCCCCATTATTGTCGCAGGGGGTCAAGGTCGATCTACCCCAGGTTGCCTCTGAACCCGTGGATAGCCAGCAACTGGAGCCCTTGGTTGTTACTGTGGATCGCGCCGGGAGTTATTTCCTCAATGTGGGCGATGACCAGGAACAGGGTATCGATCATGAAGTCCTGGTGCAGCGTGTTGTTGCGGTTCTAAGACATAAACCTGGGACACCGGTGCTTGTTCGCGGGGACAATGACGTCAATTATGGCGCGGTAGTTACTGCCATGGCCTTATTGCAGAAGGCAGG
>CAZYTT010000098.1:0-7118 GCA_964650235.1 uncultured Gammaproteobacteria bacterium
ATCTGCCCCAGATTCCACCCGGTTAATGAATCACATACCTGTTATTTTTGATTTTTCAGACAAAAAAAAAGCCTCGATTCACGAGGCTTTTTTATAACGTTCTCATGCTTGAATAAACTAGTCGAACTTAGTCATTAGCAATTCGCTGAGCGACACCCGGGTCTTCTGAATTATGCTCAACCCAGTGCTTATCACCTGCTTTTGTAATTTCACACTTCCAGAATGGCGCATCCTGTTTAAGATAATTAATGATATATCGACAGGCATCAAACGAATCAGCCCTGTGGGCCGCCCAAACAGCAATCAAAACAATCGGATCCGCAGGAACCATATCGCCGACTCGGTGAACAACAAAGGTGTCCATGATATCCCACCGATCCATCGCTTCCTGACAGACACGTTCAATATGCTTCTCTGTCATACCAGGATAGTGATCTAAATGCATCGACTGGACATCTTCACCGTCATTAAAATCTCGCATAGTACCGAGAAATGTTACGATGCCACCATGCTTACCCTGAGGCATAGTCTTTTCATAGTCGACAATAGCCTGGTACGGATCAAAACCTTCACTTTCTATTAATACTTTCATGATTACCCTTACCCCCCAGTAACCGGCGGGAAGAATGCCACCTCATCGCCAGTCTTAATGACATGAGCAGCATCAGTGTATTCCATATTTACGGCAACCAGGATTGAGTCGGGCATTGGAGAATCTGATAGCTTTTCCCAAAGCTCAGCCACGGTAACTTCTTCCTTATCGAAGCTAACCTTATCATCTGCACGTCCCATCTTGTCACGCAAACTAGCAAAAAATCTTACTTTGATATCCATTAAAAACCTCTCTGACACTTAACGTTGTCGATTATGCTCCTTCGCGCTTCCAGTCACCTGACTTACCACCCGACTTGGACAACATACATACATCTGTGATTCGCATAAACCTGTCAACAGCCTTACACATATCATAGACCGTCAGCAACGCGATCTGAACCGCATTCACTGCCTCAATCTCTACACCCGTTTGCCCATAACAACGTACTGTTGCTCGGCAATAGACTGAATTAGTCTCAAGCTCAGGCTCCAGCTCAATATTTACATTGGTGATCATTAATGGGTGACACAGCGGTACCAATTCAGCTGTGCGCTTGGTTGCCATTACACCAGCCACGCGAGCAATACCTAAAACATCACCTTTTTTATGGTCGCCCATTATAATTCTTTCAAGGGTTTCCTTCTCCATATAGATACGTCCATCAGCTACGCCTTCACGTGTTGTCTCTTTCTTACCGCCGACATCGACCATATAGGCTTCACCAGAGGCATTAAAATGCGTTAAATCATTGAAACTCATATCTATCTCTTTAAAGTTATTGTCTAGAAAAATTAGCCTTCACTAACAAACAAAGTATCAGCCACCAATCTGAGTCATACTGGCACGGTTTCGGTTAATATCTGAGACATTGACCTTTGCTGCCACACTTGCCGCCTTCTTGGACTCGAAGCCATCAACATGCTTGTCCCCAAATGCCTGGCGGAACAAGGCCACGATATCATCATCACTTGCACCCTGACGCATAACATCCTTAAGCAAATAAGGCTCTTCAGAATAGAGGCAATTCATGATACTTCCATCGGCTGTCACACGAATACGCGAACAATTACCACACAGACTACGTGTAAATGCCGGTATTACCGCAATCTTGCCCTTGTAACCCGGGGCCTGAAAGATATGATGCTCAGTACGAGTTCCAGATGCAGTCATTATTCCTGGATAGCGCTTCTCAATCTGGCTATTCAGGTCTGCAGCACTCGCAAAATGCTGACCAGACTCCCAGATTTGATGTGCATCAAATGGCATAAATTCGATAAAACGGACTGTTATTGGCTTATCTTTGGTTAATTCACAAAAATCAATTAACTCATCCTCATTGAAACCACGCATCAACACAACATTGACCTTAACTCGAGGAAAGCCCAGCTGCACCGCCAGATCGATACTTTCCAGCACTTTCTCAATACCCTTGCGGCGAGTAATAGTTTCAAATTTACCAGAATCCATCGAATCGAGGCTAATGTTAACACCGGTTAACCCGGCCTTGAGCAGCGCTTCGGCATATTTCGGAAAGAGCAGTCCATTCGTTGTCAGATGCACGCCTTTGATGCCAGGTGTTTTGGCTGCATATTCAACCAGCTCAACAATATCAGGACGCATTAATGGCTCGCCACCTGTGTAACGCACCTTTTTAACACCCATACGGGCCAACGTAGAAATAATACGTTCAATCTCATTCGTCCGTAACACCATATCTTTATCTTTGAACTGCACACCTTCTTCTGGCATACAGTAGGTGCAACGCAGATTGCATTGTTCGATAACAGCAATCCTGACATAATCGAAAGTACGCCCATGCTTATCTTGCAAAGGCGGAAGTGGTGAACTCGCTGCTGTAGACGCGCTATCCGTCGTCTTGTTCGCTGATTCATTGAGCATGCTCTGTCTCCTCAAGGACTGACTTGATTCATATTGACCACTCGACACATTAGTCGAGCTTAAATTCTAAGGTAGCGCGCTCACATCTATAATTGAGCCATCACCCCAGGCCGCACATCCCTGGCACGAAACTGATCTAGCGATATCAATTTCAGATAGATATCTGTCTGATACGCTGATAAAACTCGGCCAACAATTCACTGTTCAAACAATCCGATGACCGCCGAACATATTAACATGTTTTACTAATAAAATCATGTCGGCAGATGTTTGAACAAATTTAATGATAATTAACATCTTGAAATATATGGTTATTGCCAGGAGGGTGAAATTCTTAGCTTAAACCCGGCAACTATTAGTCTCAAGCAAATTGACAGCATTCATAAATTTGTTCAAGCTGATAACCTAAACCAAAGTGCTGATGGCAAATACCTGCCAAACGCATAAAATCAACTGGAAAGTTATTAAGCGAGACCAATATGCAAAATTCCGTCACTCGGCACTCCCAGGGACAATGGCAGCAAAAACCAGAGCTCGAAATTGCCCGTTCACATTGCCCAACAGTAGCCTATAAAGGCAAAATCTATGGCTTTGGCGGGGGCGGGCCAAACTTCAAGAGTCAAAATACAACCGTTATATATGACCCAGCCACCGAAAACTGGTCCTATGGCAGCGAAATGCCGACAAAACGCTCCGGGACTGTCGCCCAACTAGTCGGCGACCTGATTTATGTCATAGGCGGAGGATTCAAGCAGGAGAACGGGACGTTCAAATTTCTAAGGACCACTGAAATTTACAATCCTAATAACGACAGCTGGACTTCAGGCCCAGATATGCTCCAGCCTCACGACTTTCCTGGTGGGATATTTCACGACAACTACATATACATTCTTGGTGGTCATCACCCTGATGCCGTCGTCGCCGGCCCTCAGACAGACCCAGGATTTAATTTCTGCGAACGCTTAAATCTAGCGACCGGCCAATGGGAACAGATTGCCTCATTACCAACACCTCGGTTCGCCTTAACTGCGGTCGTCATCGATAACAAAATCCTGACAATGGGTGGCGTTGCTTTTCGCCCTGAGGGATTTAATAATTTTGATCATACCGAGGTATTTGACCCCAGCACCAACACCTGGTCAAAAGGCGACATAACCCTCCCCTGGACCTCTGCCGGACAGAGCTCATGCGTAATAGATAATCATCTCTTTATCTTTGGCGGATACAGTGGCGATGGTATTAGCGACCACTCTGCCTGTTATGACTTAAATGCTCAGCAATGGGAAATTCTCCCACCCATGCCAAATACCCTGGCAGCCATGGGCGTCTGCAATATAGACAATAGTATCTACCTGCTAGGTGGCTGGGCAGATGATCAGCGTGCGCCACAGGATTTTCTGTTCTGTTATAACTACTAATGTCTAAATTATTAGGCGACGCTCAACTGGAAAGATATAGCCGCCAAATACTTTTACCTCAAATAGACATTAACGGACAACAGCGATTGCTGGACACCCATGTCCTTTTAATAGGTGTAGGCGGCCTGGGCTCCCCGGCCGCCATGTATCTTGCGAGTAGCGGCATTGGCAAGATCAGCCTGTGTGATCATGATCATATAGACCTCAGCAATCTGCATCGTCAGATTATCTATAATACTGCTGATATAGGCGCCCCCAAGGCAGAAACAGCGAAAAAACGACTGCTTGAGATAAATCCAGATATTGAAGTAAATGCTATAAATTTCAGCTTACATAACAGCAGCTTAACAAACCAGGTCCGCCAGGCTGACATCGTTATTGATGCCAGTGATAACTTTGATACCCGCTATCTGATCAACCGCAACTGTATATCCGAAGATAAGCCGCTGGTCTCTGGTTCAGCCACTCAGATGAAGGGCCAGGTATCCGTATTCAACGGCACTGACAGTAGCCCCTGTTACAATTGTCTCTACCCAGATAAAGAGGCCTCTTCACCTACAGCTGGCAACTGTAATGACAATGGGATTTTCCCTCCGATAGTGGGCTTAATCGGTTCATTCATGGCAGCCGAGACAATCAAGCTAGCCCTGGGACTTGGTTCGAGCCTCGACGGAAAGTTATTACTTATCGATACTATGACCATGGCCTGTCGCCATATTGCAATACAGGCTGACCCAAACTGCCCCACATGTGGCACCAGGGACACCCAGTAAAAATTCATGCTATAATATTTCGCTTACTAACCGATATTACCTGTAACTTCGAGTCACTCCGACTCGCCCTAATCATTTAACACATAGGCTGGAGGTTGATTAATGAAGGCCAAAGACCGCCGATTGGCTGAGCTACGTGAAGCAGTTCCTGAGATATCACCAGCAGATGCCGTCAAGAAACAAGAAAGTGGCGCCGCCATTATCGATGTACGAGATCCAGATGAAGTAACACAGGGCAGCCCCAGAGGGGCACACCGCTTGGGTCGTAGCTTTCTGGAATTACGCATTGAAGACACTGTACCCGATCTCGACACCCCGTTAATGGTGATGTGTGCGGGCGGACTGAGATCATTGTTCGCCGCTGAGGCCCTGAAAAATCTTGGGTATAAAAACGTCGAGTCTATCTCCGGCGGCTTTAACCGCTGGAAAAATGATGGCATGCCATTCGAGATGCCTCGGCAACTGGACGCAGATGCAAAAGAACGTTACGCCCGTCACCTGACGATCAAGGAAGTTGGTGTAGAAGGTCAGCTAAAATTAATGGATAGCAAAGTATTACTGATTGGCGCCGGCGGATTAGGCTCCCCCTCAGCATACTATCTTGCTGCTGCGGGCGTAGGTACAATTGGCCTCGTTGATCATGACGTGGTTGATCGTAGCAATCTCCAGCGACAGATACTGCATACTGAAGATCGCGTGGGTGTTCCTAAAGTAGAATCAGCCAAACTGGCTCTCACAGCCCTGAACCCAAACGTCAATGTAAAGACCTATCAAACATTACTCAATCCCGACAATGTTGAAGAAATCTTTGCTGATTATGACGTCATAGTTGATGGAACAGACAACTTGACCGCACGCTACCTGATCAATGACGCCTGCGTAAAGCTTGGTCTGCCAAATGTACATGCAGCCGTCTACCGCTTTGATGGCCAGATCACTGTTTTCTGGCCGAGCCATAGCAAAGACCAATGCGGTTGCTATCGCTGCATGTTCCCAGAGCCGCCACCACCCGAACTCGCACCTTCTTGCGCTGAAGCAGGTGTTCTGGGCGTTATGCCTGGTGTCTTTGGACTATTACAAGCAGTTGAGACCCTAAAGATATTACTGGATATCGGTGAGCCCTTAGTCGGTCGACAACTGACGTACGATGCACTAAGTGGTGATTTCTTCATGATGAAGACACGACCGAATCCAGAATGTCGCTGGTGCAGTAGTGGTGCAGAATTCCCTGGTTACGAAGAGGTCGCTCAGGTCTGCGCCTCTACACCACCAGGAAAGTAACCTGCCAAAAAAAACGCCGTCTAAATGACGGCGTTTTTTTTGGTTAAATCACTACTTATTTCCCGGTCATTTGCATCGCAATACTATCCAGCCCAACACAGTCCTCAAATACCTGTCGAGTAATCATAGCCACCTGATACTCGCCCAACTCCAGCATCTGCATAACTGTTTCTGGTATTTCACCAGGACCATCTGAATTAATATCGTATTGCTTAAGCAACAAATCAGACAACATAACTAACTGAGAGTAGACTGCATGAGGCCCCTGATAGTATTCATTATGATGTTCGCGAGTGGCAACAATTACTTCCTCAGGCAAACCCCAGGCCTTCATTAACCAAGCGCCTATACGTGTATGATCAACACCCAGCACCTCTTTCTCAACTTCAATTATAGAACGCTCTGGCTCTCTCAAAATAAACTTATTTAATAGCAAAAACTCCTGCTTAAATAAGTGCCCTAATAAGAACCTACCACAATAATGTAATAGCCCAGACAGGTAGGCCAGGCCGGCTGGCGGACGAATCTCTGCTGGCAGCTCAGTACTTAACGCCTGCACCAGTGCGGCACTATAAACAGCATGACGCCAGAAAGACACCAATCCTAACGGTACATTTTTTGGCATTGTAAAAGAACGTGCGGCAGTTACACCCAGGGCAAGATTCATTACCATGTTATAACCCAACACCCTTGAAATAGCGGTATGAACCGAGTCAACCTTACCTCGATAGCCAAAAAAAGGTGAAGATGCGTATCTCATTACCTGAATGGCCAGACTAGGGTCAAGCTCCACAACTGAAACAAGGTCCTTAACAGCCGCATTCGGTTTTGCATTTAGCTGCACAATACGTTGTGTCATCTCAGGCATTGGTGGCAATCGCTTTAAGCGTGAGATGCGTTGCTTTATATCCAGAAGCGGCTTGATCGCTTCGGTCTGCGAATTTACATCAATCGCCGCATTAGACATAGTCTTCAACCCTCGAATTTAATTTGTGCACAGAATTTATTAACTAATAATTCTACATATCGGTATATATCAAATTTTATTTGATATACAAACCAGAAACCTTGACCACATTCCAGCTGCCATGTGAACTGCGTCACACTTTTTATAATTAAGCTGAAAAGATTAGCCATGAAGCACTCATAAAT
>CAZYTT010000099.1:0-7037 GCA_964650235.1 uncultured Gammaproteobacteria bacterium
CGCGTAGACGAGTCGATTTCTGACATGGATGTCATAAATCAATCACGAGATAGCGGCACTAATGATGAAATTAGTTAAAGTGTTTTCATCTATACAAAATTGATGTTTCATTCAAAGCCCCGCGGAAAAAAATATTTTTATATTATAAATTTTTGAGTTTCCACGCAGTATCAGCCGTTCAATTTTTTCGTTGAGATACCTGAAAATTTAAACATTACTAATGTTGCTTACCAGTCCGAGCCATCGGTCTTTATGTGCAGGATTTCACCGCAGTGTTTGCAATGGACAGCATCGGTCTCGTGACGATTCAGGCCACAGGTCGGGCATTCAAAATGGATTTTCCCTGGGCGAAAAATTGTCTGCAGCAGACGCAGAAACAGTGAAATGCCAAATATCATGATTAATACTGCCAGCAGATGGCCACTGGTTCCGACCAGGGTAATATCGCCAAAGCCAGTGGTGGTTAATGCCGTCACGGTGAAATACAGGGCATCAATATAATCACTGATAGCCGGGTTGTTCTCGACCTGAAAGACATAGACCACAGCCGTCACGACAAAGATAAAGACAAACAGGTTGACGACACTGAAGATGATATCTTCGTGCAGACGGACAAAACGTGATTGCATGCGTAAGGTCTTGAGTACGTGATAGGAGCGTATCAATCGGATGGATCGAATGACCCGCAGGAACAGATAGTTCTCGATCAATGTGGGTGCCAGTAGTGAGACGATGACAATCATGTCGGCAATTGAGACTGGGTGAAAGGCGTCCCGACAGCGTTGCGGGCTGATATATAGACGGGCGGCAAGCTCTATCAGAAACAGGATGCCGATAGTTGTTTCAAGACTGTGGAAGCTATCGGTATGATGAAAAAAAGAGGCGGTAACAAAATAGCTGATAGTGAGTATGTCAAAGGCAATGAGTCCCCAGCGAAACATATCTGGTCGCCGACCTTTACCGTTATAGAGGTTATTGATGCCTTTGTAGAGTGCGTTCTGTGCCATGACATTGCCATCCCGGATATAATTTATGCCGGACTCATTGGCGCGGTCGCGTGATTGTACAGTGACCAGGCATAATCAGTCAGCGTTTCCACTCAGCGTAGTGGTGGTATCCGGTTGTGCAAATGGCAGGCCATTGAATTTGATGAGATTGGCCTGCATCTTACTACCGTCCTTTTCAGTATGTTCGATGCGGATCGGTAAATAGTCCAGTGTCGGGGCGCACCAAATCGTCGTTGTGCGTTTGCCCGTATCGCGTTTGAGGATGATGGTTTCAAACGTGCCCACCGGGAGCCCCAGTTTTTCATTGCCGATATGTTTGAACTGATAATGCCTCAGGCGCCCCTTTTCGACGATGGTGTAATTGAGCTCTCGCTTGCCTGTAGCCAAGTCGAACATCAACTGTAACTGATAGAGTAATTTGTCTGTTGTGCCATCCGGAAATAACACGGGCTTGTCCGGAATATGTTGGTCGATCGCTATTTTTGTTGTCCAGTCGAAACTGATATCTTCCTGGATGAATTTTCTACCACCCTTGCGTTCGTATTGATACTGCAGCGGGCGCAGGTGCTGATCGGATTCAAATAGACTGATTTCCTTGATACGGTCCTTGATTAACCAGCGAATGTTACTGGTGGCTCTGGAATTAGATTCAAATTGAAAGGTGTCTGTTCCGGTCATTTTCAGGTTGCGTCCCATCTCGATCAGGGGCATGCCATTGCGATTGATCAGGTACTCGACCTCAAAGGGCGTAGGGGTCAGGGCGGCAATGGCGGGTGCTGTAACTAACAGGCAGATCAACAGGGCAAGAACATTTCGTGGGGACAGGACTGGCCGGGTTGAATTGATCATCGCTTATTCAGTCGATACCGTTGAATCGGGTGCTTGGCTACAGTCTATCGGTTTAGCCAGTATTTGGCCATCAAAGTTGACGTGATTGAGTTTCTGTCGCAGGCGTCCCTGACTGATCCAATCCAGTGTTAAGGGATAGATGCGGTGTTCCTGTTTTAATACACGATTGGCCAGTGTATCGGCACTATCGCCTGGTAGAATCGGGACCCGGGCCTGACAGATAATCGGGCCGCCATCGAGTTCATTGGTAACATAATGGATGCTGACACCGTGTTCCTGGTCCCCGGCATCAATAGCACGTTGATGGGTATTTAGTCCGGTATAGGCGGGCAATAGTGATGGATGAATATTAATTATTCGACCACTGAAATGGTCGACAAAGTCGGCGGTTAGTATGCGCATGAAACCCGCCAGTACGATTAGCCGGGGTTGATATTGATCAATGCGCTCGAGCAATGCCTGATCGAACTGGGCTCGATCATTATAGTCGCGATGATCGATAATGGCCGTATCGATACCATGGTGGCAGGCCCGTTGGAGGCCATAGGCCTCCGCTTTATTACTAATTACGGCACGGATTTCAGCGTGGAGTGCACCGCTATCAATAGCCTCTATAATGGCCTGAAGATTACTACCGCTGCCGGAGAGCAGGACGACGATAGATAGCCGGGGGGGCGAAATTTCAGACTTGAGATTCATTGTGATAGCAGAACAGTAGCGGCAAGATATCTAGTTGATCCTGACCTCGGTGGCAGCGCTATCTTCGTGTGCCTCAATTGTCCCTATTTGCCAGGCCGTCTCATTGGCCTGGTGTAGTGATGCCAGCGTGGCGTCGACATCACTGGCGGCAACGCAGATGACCATGCCGATACCACAGTTAAAAGTCAGATACATATCACTGTCTGTGACATTACCCTGTTGTTGTAACCAGTCGAAGATGGCGGGTCGTTGCCAGGCCTGACTGTCAACGACGGCGCGAGTTCCTTTCGGCATGACTCTGGGCAGGTTTTCCGTCAGACCACCACCAGTAATATGGGCCATAGCATGGACATCAATTTTTTTAAGCAGCTGAAGCAATGATTTTACATAGATGCGCGTTGGCGTCAGCAGGCTAGCCCCCAGCGTACTATCGCCAAAAGTCTGATCCAGTGAGCTGTTACTGGTCTCAATAATCTTGCGAATCAGCGAGTAACCATTGGAGTGCGGGCCTGACGAGGCAATACCGATCAGGGCATCGCCGCTGGAGACCTTGTTACCATCAATGATTGCGTCTTTTTCTACAATACCGACACAGAAGCCGGCAACATCGTAATCGTCCTTGGCATACATGCTTGGCATCTCGGCGGTTTCACCACCCACCAGCGCGGCCCCGGCCATCTGGCAACCCTGACCAATGCCCTTGATGACATCAGCGGCCACGTTGACCTCAAGATGGCTGGTGGCATAATAATCGAGAAAGAACAGGGGTTCCGCGCCCTGGACAATCAGATCATTGACGCACATCGCGACCAGATCGATGCCGATGGTATCGTGCTGTGCCATATCAATGGCCAGTTTTAATTTTGTCCCCACTCCGTCGGTGCCTGATACTAGGACCGGCTGGCGATATTGATCCAGCGGGATTTCAAATAAGGCCCCAAAACCACCCAGTCCGGCTAATACACCGGGTCGCTGAGTTTGCCTAGCGATGGGTTTGATTTTATCAACTAATGCGTTACCTGCGGCAATATCGACACCGGCATCACGGTAGTTGAGTGATGGGCGAGAAGAATCGGTCATAGGCTGATCTGTTTGATTGGGTTTCTGCGTGTTGTCCACTATACTAGCAGCTTGTGAATCGTTGTCGGTAAGCTGGCTGTGCCAGCAGAATTAGTGCGTATTCTAACCGAATTTCTGCAGCGATGCTTGAAAAAAATATTGAGGTTGATTCCATTGCGTAAGTCCCAATCCAGGGTTATCAGTTCCCTGTTGTTATACAGCATCGGCATTATCGTAGTCTGGCTGGTGGGTGTAACCACGGTACTCGCGGCCGAGGTGAAGGATCTCTATAGTGCTGAGATACCCGTGCATGGCCAGGATGATAATGAACGCATAGCCGCTATTCGGCTTGGTATCGCCACAGTCATCGTCAAGGTCAGTGGTCAGCGTGAGGCCGCCAGTCATCCTGAGGTGCAAAACGCTCAGGTTAATCCTATGCGGCTAGTGCAGCAATATCGTTATTTCCCGTTACCCGAGGAATGGCAGCAGGCAACTGATGAGCAGGGCCAGTTTTATGGCCAGTTATTGCGCATCCGCTTTGATAGCCAGTCGATTAATAATATTTTACGGAGCGCCAATCTGCCCGTATGGGGACGTGCCCGACCATCGACATTGGTGTGGTTGGCCGTTGAGGACTGGAATCAACGCGAAATTGTCGGGGCCGATTCAGCACCACGTCTGCGTGAAGTCCTGAAGCGTCAGGCCAGTATGCGCGGTGTGCCAATATTATTCCCCCTGCTTGATCTGGAGGATCAGTCGCGCTCGGGCTTTGCTGATATCTGGGGCGATTTTCAGGATACGATTATGCAGGCCTCACAGCGCTATCAGACCGGGACAGTACTGGTTGGTCGAATGTATCGTCAAAACTCGACCGACTGGGAGGTGCGCTGGACCCTGTATCAGGATGATATGGTTGAACGCTGGACCTCAGCTGGTAAAATGCAGCAGCAGGCCCTGGTGTCGGGTCTGGATATGGCCGTTGATCAGTTTGCCCAACGGTTTGCCCAGCTGGAAAATGCGACGACCGCAAACCGTTTAACTATTCGCGTCAATGATGTTGCTACCCTGGCGGACTATGCCCGGGTGAAACACTATCTGGAAAAGCTGGACCTGGCCCAGAATGTCCTGGTACAACAGGTGGAAGCCAATTACCTGGTGTTCTCCCTGGCCTTGCGCGGTAGTATCCAGGGTCTGGAACAGGCCATCAAGTTTGGCGAAACGTTGGCACCTGGGCCTGCAATGGCAATCCCAGCTGGCTCAGATGTCATTATCAATTCTGTTAGCCAGACCGAGTTGAATTATCGTTTATTGCCGTGAAGCGCAGCGATATACCCAATATTATTACTATCTTCCGCATTGGTCTGGTACCGACGGTTGTCATTGCGCTCATTTATGAAGAGTTTCAGCTGGCATTACTGCTGTTTGCCATTGCCGGTATCTCTGATGGTCTGGATGGTTATATTGCCAAGCGGTTTAACTACACCAGTCAGCTCGGATCGATTTTAGATCCCCTGGCAGATAAGTTACTGCTAATGAGTACCTATATTGCCCTGGGCTGGTTGGGTTTATTGCCGGTGTGGCTGATCGTGCTGGTCATCGGCCGGGATCTTTCGATCTTGCTGGGGGCGCTGGCCTATTATCGCTGGGTCGGGGCCTATGAAATGGCACCTTCGTGGATCAGTAAGATCAATACCTTTTTTCAGATTGTCCTCGGCCTGGCCATCGTCCTTGGGGCCAGCGCGGTGAATCTGCCTGATACGCTGTTATGGACCCTAGTCTATATGGTATCAACAACGACAGTGTTGAGTGGTGTAGATTATATCTGGATCTGGGGTTCACGTGCCTATCGTGCTCGCCACAAGCTGGGCCATTAGGTAAAAATCGAGGCAGGCTGATAGCCAGTAAAAGGGATGGCAATGACTGAGTCACAAAAATGGTGGATGCTGGCATCAGGCACAATAGTCGCCACCCTGTGTTATCTGCTGGCGCCGATTTTAACGCCATTCCTGGTGGCCATTCTGTTGAGTTATCTTGGCAACCCGGTCATCATGCTGTTGTGTGAGAAAGGGGTGAAACGTACCATTGCTGTGGTAATTGTCTTTATTGCCCTCTTTGCTGTATTGATACTGACGCCGTTATTAATGTTGCCACTGATTGAACATCAATTTATTACCCTGGCCCAACGTTGGCCCGATTATGTTGATTTTATTCAGGAAGTGCTCCTGCCCCGCCTGCAGGCCATCGGTGGTGGTGATACCAGTCTGGATATGGGCGTACTTAAGCAGGCCATTGCTGAACACTGGCAGGTGCTGGGCGGGAGTGCGGCAAAATTACTGAGCACGGTGTCGCGCTCAGGCATGGTATTGCTGGCGTGGGCGGCAAACCTGATCCTGATACCTGTTGTCACCTTTTACCTGTTGCGTGACTGGGAGACAATACTGCAGGCTATCAAACGACTATTGCCTCGTTCTTCGACAGGCATTATTACTCGTCTGGCCAGTGAGTGTGATGATGTGTTGGCCATCCTGTTACGTGGTCAGCTACTGGTCATGTTGTCGCTGTGTGTCATCTATTCCACCGGGCTATGGCTGGCAGGCCTGGAGCTGGCCCTGTTAATTGGCCTGTTTGCTGGGCTGGTCAGTTTTGTCCCTTATCTGGGTATGATCCTGGGGCTCTCCATCGCAGCTATTGCCAGTTATGTGCAATTCCATGATTTAACCCACCTGTTACCCGTTATCGCCGCCTTTAGTGTGGGCCAGATACTCGAGGGATTTGTGTTGACCCCGTGGCTGGTGGGTGAGCGAGTAGGGCTGCATCCGGTACTGGTTATTTTTGCCGTTATGGCTGGCGGCCAACTGTTTGGTTTTTTTGGGGTCATGCTGGCACTCCCTGTAGCGGCCGTGCTGGTGGTCCTGTTACGTTACCTGCAGCAACGCTATCTGCAGAGTTCGTCCTATTCGGACTGAGGACTGTTATTGTGCCCAGTAGCAAGAATAGCGTGACCTAATATGCAACTACCGTTGGGTCTGACTTTGCCTGATAGTGCCACCTTTACTAATCTGGTGACGGGTGCGAATGGAGAGACTGTTGATCACATCAGACGGAGTCTGGCCGGGGAGGAAAGCGATCATTCAGCCATCTTTATCTGGGGTGGTGAGGGTAGTGGCAAGAGTCATATCCTGCAGGCCTGTTGCCAGACAATAACAGATCAGCAGCAATTGGCCGTCTATATCCCATTACGTTCAACGGCTGTGGCCAAGACTGGAAGCGGTGATAAACAGGGCGAAATTGAGCTTGATCCGGCCATGCTTGATGGGCTGGAGAATCTGGCCCTGGTCTGTATTGATGATGTGGATCAGATCGCCGGTCATGCCCAGTGGGAGTCAGCCCTGGTTCATCTCTACAATCGGCGGCTAGTAGTTG
>CAZYTT010000100.1:0-6831 GCA_964650235.1 uncultured Gammaproteobacteria bacterium
AATTGCTGTTTACCCGCAACATCGTCGCCGTGAGTCTGGCAATGGTGCTCATCGGTCTGTTGATGATGGTGATTCGCACACAGGCAGTGGCCCAGGTATTGGGGTTTATGTCCATGGAAAACGGCCTGTTCCTGGCGGCGGTATCGGCCACTGGTGGCATGCCCCTTGTGGTGGAGCTGGGCGTCGCTTTTGACGTGTTGGTGGCCATGGTGTTGTTCGGCGTGTTTTTTTTCCAGATCCGCGAAAGTATCGATTCCCTAGATGTGGATCGTTTGAATCGGCTCACCGATCGCGTGGAGGATGAATTGTGAGCATTCTGATGGTTACCGTATTCATGCCCCTAGCAGGCGCCCTGCTGTTGTCATTGCAGCGCCACCTACTGTGGGCCGGCTGGCTCAATATTCTGATCAGCACCGTTACCCTGGGTACCTCGGTCAGTCTGGCGCTTGATGTGGCCGCGCATGGGATCGTTGCCAACTCCTTGCTGCGCGTGGACGCCTTTAATGTGTATTTACTGGTGTTGACGGCCTTTGTTGGGCTGACCACGTCCATTTTCTCCCGCCCTTATATGCGTTACGTGTACGACAGTGGCCGAATCAATCAGCGCAGCATGCGCCTTTACCATGTTATGTTTCAGGCCTTCATGTTCACCATGTTGCTAGCTCTGTCCACCGACAACCTGGGGGTGTTGTGGGTTTCCGTGGAAGGCGCCACCCTGGCCACGGTATTGCTTGTGTCTTTATACCGCACGCCGGAGGCCATCGAAGCGGCTTGGAAATATTTTATTCTCTGTGGTGTGGGCATTGCGCTGGCCCTGTTCGGTACGGTGCTGTTGTATTTTGCCGCCCAGCACGTCCTCCCCGACCCGGCGGCAGGACTGAGCTGGAGCGCCTTATATAAAGTAGCGCCGCAACTGCAACCCGCGATTATGTCCCTGGCCTTTGTGTTTCTGCTGGTGGGTTACGGCACCAAGGTGGGGCTGGTACCCATGCACCAGTGGCTGCCCGACGCTCACTCGGAAGGTCCAACCCCCATGTCGGCGGTGCTCTCCGGATTACTGCTCAATGTCGCCCTGTATGCGGTGGTGCGCTTGAAGATGTTGGTGGACGGTTCCATGTTGGCCACAGAGTCGCCGCATATGGCCGGTTATCTGTTAATGGGATTTGGTCTGATGTCATTCCTGGTGGCGGGGCTGTTTCTGCACCGCCAGCGCGATATCAAGCGGATGTTCAGCTATTCATCCATTGAACACATGGGCCTGATGACCTTCGCTTTCGGCCTGGGTGGACCTCTGGCCACCTTCGGCGCCTTGCTACATATGCTGGTGCACTCACTGACCAAATCGGCCATCTTTATCACCGTCGGACACGCCACACACATTGCCGGCACCCAGTCCATCAATCACATTCGCGGCCTGATTCGTACCCAGCCGGCGGTGGGCTGGGGGCTGTTGCTCGGTGTGGCGGCCATTGCCGGTTTCCCACCTTTCGGCGTGTTTACAAGTGAATTTCTGTTGCTTACCGCCACGATGCAAAGCCAGCCTTGGTTTACTTTGGCCTTACTCACGGGATTGGCGGTCGCCTTCGCGGGTTTGTTCCGCAACCTGCACCCTATGGTGTATGGCCCGATCCCCGAAGGACAGCAGCCGGTACGTGCAAACATGCTGCCCGTCATTGTGCACCTTGGGCTGGTGTTGTGGTTGGGCTTGTCCATTCCCGGTTTCCTGTCGCGCTGGCTGGACCGGGCCACGGAACTGATCACAGGAGCGCATTTATTATGAGCCACTTCGACTGGTTGTCTGAATACCTCGTTCGTCTGGCGGATGAACATGTGATCGTACACAATGGCTGTGCGGCACAACTGGCGCCCGCCCATTGTTTGATCTTGGATGCAGAGGATTGGGGGAATGCGGCGCGGGTTGCCGCTGAATCCGGTTACCGCTGGGCCGGAGTATGGGGTGACCCTGTTGCTGAACAGGTCATTGTTCATGCTGCCCTGGTGCACGCAGGTGACTGCCTGGTCTTGATTACCGAAGTGCCGTTGAGCCACCCAGTGCTGGCCTCGCATACGCCCTGGTTCCCGGCTGCGAACCGGCTGGAACGCCACCTGCAAGATATGCTCGGGATTGGCTTTCTGGATCATCCCGATGAACGCCGCTGGACCCGCCATTGCGCCTGGCCGGAAGGCGCGTATCCACTGCGCAATAATTTCCCCGTATGTGGGAATTCGCCCAAACGGGCGCCGGCCGACAGTGATTATCCTTTTACCCGCATTCTAGGAAGCGGGGTGTACGAGATACCTGTTGGGCCAGTGCATGCCGGTATCATCGAGCCGGGGCACTTCCGCTTTCAGGCCGTTGGGGAGGAGGTGCTGCGCCTGGAAGAGCGGCTGGGTTATGTACACAAAGGCATTGAAAAGATCTCCGTGGGTCGTGATGCCGCCGGACTGGCCAGGTTGGCGGGGCGGGTTTCCGGCGACTCGACCGTCGCCCACACCTGGGCGGCCTGCATGGCTATGGAGCGCGCCGCGGAGGTGCAGGTGCCGCCGCGGGCGCTGGCCATACGTGCCATACTCGCCGAACGCGAGCGCGTCGCCAATCATCTGGGCGACATCGGCGCTATCTGCAATGACGTGGGCTTCGCTTTCGCGCACATGCAATTCGGCCGCTTGCGTGAAGACTGGCTGCGCTGTAATCAATCCGTTTTCGGTCACCGCCTATTAATGGACTTCATCGTGCCAGGGGGTGTTTGCCGCAATCTTACCTATCAATGTAAAAAATTATTGCGACCGCAACACGAGACATTTTTGCGGGAGCTAGATGATTTGTTGCCTATTCTCGACGACCATCCCTCACTGGACGACCGGCTGGTCGATACCGGTTATCTGGCCAGCAACGAAGCACGCCAGCTGGGCGTAACCGGTTATGTGGGCAAGGCCAGTGGCCAGGACTACGATGCTCGGCGTGACCACGGCTATGCGCCCTACGACAGGCTCAAGGTGTTATCGCCTTGTCGGATGGAAGGCGATGTTGCCGCCCGGCTTCAAGTCCGTGCGAACGAGATCCGCCATTCGTTAAAGCTACTGGATGACCTGATGCGGCGACTACAACCGGGGCCGGTATCGGTTTCCTGGCCTGGCATAGTTGCTGACAGGCAAGGGATAGGCTTGGTGGAAGGCTGGCGCGGCGAGATAATGAGCTTCGTGCGTTTCGATAAGGAAGGGCAGGTTGCGCGCTTTTTTCCTCGTGACCCCAGCTGGTTCAGCTGGCCGGCGCTGGAACGGTTGATCGACGGCAACATCGTGCCCGACTTCCCGGTCTGCAATAAATCCGTCAACGCGTCCTATTCCGGACAGGACCTATAGGGTAAGGCCATGCTGAGAATTCTGAAAAAGATCATGCATACCGGCACCGTTACCGAACGCCCGCCACGCGATGCGGAAATCGAGCGCTTCGGTAAGCAGGTGAAACGCGCCATCGACCGGCGTTTCCATGGTAGCTTAGCCATCCGCCAGGTGGATGCCGGTTCCTGCAATGCTTGCGAACTGGAGATCCATGCGCTCAACAATCCTTATTACGACATTGAGCGCTTTGGTGTGCACTTTGTCGCTTCACCACGCCATGCCGATGCCTTGCTGGTGACCGGGCCGGTATCGCGGCACATGGAAACAGCATTGCGCCGGACCTGGATGGCCACCCCTTCGCCCAAGTTTGTCATCGCTGCCGGTGCTTGCGCCTGTGATGGCGGCGAGTTCGGTGTTTCCTATGCCAGTTGCGGAGCGGTGGAAAATGTTATACCCGTTGATATCAATATTCCAGGTTGTCCGCCAACGCCAAGGGATCTGCTACAGGGAATTCTTGCCGCAATAGACGTAAAATGACCCTGAAGGCGTATCCGGCACAATCTCAAGAAGGGACTATAAGCGCCGGAAACGGTAAGAGCTGACAAGATGGTGTTGACGAGAAATTTTAAGGACACCATACAGGCACGCGCCCAACGGGATCCCGCGTTTCGTAAGGCCCTGATGCAAGAAGGGGTTGAATGCCTACTTGTCGATGATGTCGATACCTGCCATGTGGTGCCGCGTGCAACATCAAATGCAGCAAGCAGGTCGCACGTCTGTACTGCGCTCTTAACCGATCATTAAGGATAATTACCTCATCGGATCTGAGATCAATTGAATCTACAGTTGCCTTTTTTAGAATGTCTTTCTCACGTTCACCTTGGCGCAGTCGGGCTTTGAGCTCCTGAATACGACGTTGATCAATGGTCTGGGCTTTACTACCCACGGGGGTAATGACCTGGTGTTCATTCTCAAACTGCCTTACCCAACTGCGCATGGCTGTTGTGCTGACATCAACGGCCTTGCAGGCATCCTCTATTGAATAACCCTGATTGACACCCAGTTCGGCAACTTCAAGCTTAAAACCTAGCGTAAAAGTGCGTCTCATTCATTATTTATGAAACTCCAAGTTTAACCAGAACGCTTGGAAAGTACGCAGTCCATGCTAAAATTTATTAAAATACTGCCTATTTACTTGGTGCATTATGAGCGATTACTCACATCCTGCCAATAACACCATGCCCCTGGTTCATGGTGAGGCCGCCATATTACTGGAAACAGCTACAAAACAACTAAATTGTAATGACATAGAGCCAGCTGAAAAAAACTTGCTTAGAATTATACATGGTTCTTATCAATGTGGCCTGGATGCTGATTTATGCAGCCAGGCTCTAAATAAGCTGTGCTCATTATATCGACAGCGTGATGCATATGATCAGATTATTTCAATCTGCCTGAGTCTGCTGCAACAATTACCCGGCAGTATTAATGCCCATTATTTCCTGGCTGCTTCGTATCAAGTTCAAGGTGAAAATGTCCTGGGATTGCAACATTATCGTAAGGTTCTAAGCCTGGATTCGAATCATGCAGCTGCACACTTGCATAGTGGTATTTTATTAGAACGGCTACATAAATATGAACAGGCCGCACACCATTTCAGGATGACTATTCAACTGAAACCTGGAACAGTTGAGGCTTACATTCAACTCGGTTTACTCTCCTTTAAATATTCAAGTTTACTGGATGAAGGCTTTAAGGCATTGCAGTATGCGACTGAACTTGCACCAAATAATGCTGATGTTTATTACATGCTGGCAAGAATCTGTGAAATGACCAATCGCCTGCCTGAGGCTGAAAGATATTTACAGGAATGTCTAAAATTATCACCAGAACATCCTCAATCACAGCGTTTAATGGCAACCCTGTTGCGACGTCAGGGCCAAATCAATGAGGCTATTGCCCAGCTAGAGTCAACCACCATTTCACCCAAAGATTCACTACTTGCCATGGAAATTCACTTCGAATTAGGTAAGCTTTACGAAAGAAATCAGGATAGTGCTCACGCCTATGAACATTATTTGCATGGTAATCAAATATTGTCTCAGCTACCTGAAGCTAGCCATATTGATAAGGAGGCATATTTAAATCTGATTCAGGATATTCGTAAATCATTCACAAAAGAATCGATTTCAACTTGGTCAGTTCCATATCATAGATTTGATCAAGCTGTATCAGAACCTGTTTTTCTGGTTGGATTTCCTCGCTCAGGGACTACTTTGTTAGATCAAATACTGAGTAGTCATCCTTCATTACAGGTTATTGAAGAACAACCTATGATCGAAAATTTAACCCGTAAACTGGTCAATACGCAAACAGGATATGTAGTCAGACTGGGAGATTTGGGTTCAACAGAAATTCTGGAGCTACGGCAACATTATTTCAATGATGCCGCTAGTTATTTAGAAAACGGAAATAACACAGCCTTTATCGATAAGTTTCCTCTAAATATTGTTCATCTCGGTTTGATTATTAGATTGTTTCCTACATCCAGAATAATACTGGCTTTGAGGCATCCCTGTGATGTTTGTCTAAGCTGTTTCATGCAATCGTTTAGTCCAAACATGGCTATGGCAAATTTTTACAATCTGGAAGACTCTGCAAGGCTCTATGCCGAAGTGATGGGCCTGTGGCAGCACTATGAAAAACTATTGCCAATGAATTATCAGGTCGTCAGATACGAAGATATGGTTGATGATTTTGAAGGTGAAACACGCAGGTTGCTGGAATTTTTAGGCCTCAAATGGGATCCTGGTGTGCTCGAATATCATAGCAATGCGCGTTCTCGTGGCCATATCAATACCCCCAGTTATGATCAGGTGACTGAAAAAATATACAGTCATGCCCGCTACCGCTGGAAGCGCTGGGAGAATCAGCTTCGTCCAGCCATGAATATTCTATCCCCATTTATTGAATACTTTGGCTATTAAGATATTGTATAAAGTTAAGTTGTAAGCCGAACAGGTATTTTCCTGGCTAATGGATAATCGGTGAAGTATCGCGCTACAAAAATTTCAGCCATAGATATCTGTCTAAGCTATACAAAAATATCCCTTGCGGAGTCTATGGTTATCGAATCATCCGATGATGTTAGTATTATTGATACAATGATTGTTGTCTTGATATTTTAAGCGATCTTGTAAAGGTTGGTTGTTTTTATATTGTACTGACATATGCACATGATATGTCAGTCAGGTAATTCTATCAGACCGAATCGCAATATTATCTGTTTTTCTAGCTTGGATCATGTAGAAGATGACGATATCAATCAGAGCTATTACCTTTCACAAGCACATTAACGTAAATAAATCTCGCTTTAAACGATTCTTTCTTTAGATAATTTAACCGGTTGTTTAATCATCTGTTCTATGAACATATTTAATGTTATACAGGTTGTTCCTGCCTCATTGCAATTATGCCAATTAGTTTCTA
>CAZYTT010000101.1:0-6811 GCA_964650235.1 uncultured Gammaproteobacteria bacterium
CATCAGTCTGGACACTCTCAAGCAGCCCAATAGACAGTAAAATAAGCGACGTATCATGCTCATCAACAACAACAGAATGCTGGGCTATTAGCTCGTCCAGAAGGTCTGGTCCACTGCGCTGGCAAGGCGGCAGCTGGATAACAACACCAATATCATCGAGAAACACTCGATTGTCGACCATTGCAATTATATCGGGATCGGGTAGCGGCTCAGGTACGCTAACGGCTTCAGGCTGGGAAGAGTTGATACCCTGATGCCATCGCCTTTTTTATAGACTGACTTAAGTTATCTCAGTCAGCGGCCGTTAGAAATAGTGAAATTTCCGATTATTTCGGAAGCTTATACACTTAATTACACAAGCAGCTGTGGAGAAATACCGTGCGTAATGTTCGGGAGTTATTCAAAAAACCAGACCAGGGACTAACTGGTATACATATCAATATGACCAGTCTCAATGCCGTCAGACTGCATTGCGATACCTCAACTGAGGCCACACGCCCTAAAATTTCAGATTATAGACTAACTTCAATCGACAACAAGACTGATCTTGACCAATTCCTCAAAGGCCTGTGCGCAGAAATGAACCTTAAGCATTCAAGCTGCACAACGCTCCTGGCTGAAAAAGATTACAGCCTATTACAGACTGACGCACCTAATATCCCGGATGATGAGCTAGCAACAGCACTACGTTGGCAAGTCAAGGATCTGCTGGAACAACCTATTGATCAAACGACATTTGATTCATTTCCAGCACCCCAGGCCGCAGATATCTCAGCAAAACCCTCGCTATATGTCATCGCCGCCAAAAATACCGCGATACAGCAACAGGTCGATCTTTTTACCAGAGCCGGGATCAACCTGGATGTTATTGATATCCAGGAAATGGCGCTGCGCAATATTGCCTCGATGATTCACGAAGATGACCAAGTGACAACAATCATCTGGTTTAGACAAAATGATGGTCTACTTTTGATTGTCAAGGATAATAATATCTATCTAAATCGTAGCATGTCCATTGGTCTTGATGAATTAAGATCAAGTGTTGACCTTGATGCGACTATAGAAAAACTCGCGCTCGAAATACAACGCTCTGTCGACTATTATGACTCCAAGTACAAATCAACACCTATCCGCAAGCTCATATTATCACCCGGGGCTACTAATACCACTACAGACCTGGAACAGAAATTATCTGCCTTACTGAACCTGAAAGTTAACTCGCTAGATCTGGGGAAATATATCGACCACCCGGACAATATGCCCGATAGCTGGCAACAATCTTTATTTATCCCTATTGGTGCCGCACTAAGAAGTGGACATATAGCCGCATGATCCCACAGATTAATCTTTACCAACCCCAGTTTCGTCGCAAGCATTTACGACTTTCGTTTTCACGTATGGTCATGATTGGTGTCGCCACACTATTAGTTATCCCGTTACAGGCAATGATCAACCTTAATGAAATAGACAAAATCAATAACTATGCTAACAACGTACAACAGGATTATATTAAAGCAAATTTTCAATGGGGCAATTTACAGAGCCGTTTTGCCAAAAATGATGGGAACCAGTTGCTCACGGCTAAAGAGAAAAAATTAAAGACCATATTAAATCACCGTGCGGAGCTGTTGCATTTAATTACAGACAGTCAGTTTGTACCCCATAAGGATTTATCAGGATATTCAGCCTTTATGATAGCCTTTGCACGCCAGCATTCACCTGATTTGTGGCTAACAAATGTCGACATTGTCAATAATGGGGACCAGATTATGATTGAAGGACGCTCACTAAATGCCCAGGCCATTCCCGATTATCTAAACCGTCTGTCATCCGAGCCAATACTCACTGGCACCCAGTTAGAGATATTAAAAATAGATCACGGAGACAGTGAGGCAGAACATACTGGACTGCTCCACTTTTCACTTGCTACCTATAGAGATGATCATGAAACGGGCCTGGAATGATATTTCTGACAAGGTGAATGCGCTGTCTAGCCGCGAGCGCCTCATCATTATAGTGACATTCTTTATGCTCTCTCAGATGGTTGTATCACTCGTTTTACAACCTCAGTTGACGGCACGCCTTAACCGGGAAAAGAGTAATTTTGAATTAAATATTGCACGAATCCAGCAACAGAGCAATGATATCTATCAACAGACACAAGAACACTTGGCAGGTTCAAATGCAGCTTATATAAGACGTATTAACGAACTACGGATCAAGATAGAAAGCCATAGCCCTGAGTTATTAGAGATATCAGAAAGTTTTATTGCCCCCACGGAAATGATCGCTTTTATTAAGGCACTCCTTGGTCAACATCACCTGCGAATTGAACATCTGGAAAACAAACCTGCTGAGGCTATAACCAGTAATGACACAAAAGATAGCAGCAAAAAAGTCGCCATTTACAAACACCGGGTCTACTTTGAGGCCACAGGCTCTTATACCGATCAGATACAGTTTCTGAATAAACTCGAACACCTGCCTTGGCATATATTCTGGCACAAATTTCACCTGGAGGCAGGTGACAATTCGCCACCGACGATCGGCATAGAATTATTCACATTAAATTTCGGTCCTTCATGGATAAAACTATGATTATCCGCCATATGACACGCCTTGGTATTGTTGTCGTTCTATTTGTGTTCTGTCTGTCGGTACAAGCCAGCAATGCTATCGATATAAGTCAGCTACCCGACCCAACCCGGTCATCAACCAGCCAAGAACTGACAGAGCCCTCTTATCAAGCCCAATTCAGACTGCAGGCTATCCTGCATTCCGATCAACGCCGGAGCGCCATTATTAATGGCCAGGTAAGGACTATCGGTACATGGATTGGCAAGCATCAGATAACCGACATCAGACCGGATACGGTCATCCTAAGTAAACATGGGCACAAAAAGATTTTGAGGTTATCTGAAGCCATCAAGATAAAACAGCCTGGAACCAAAAAAACCGGAACCAAATGATGAAATATTTTACTCGCATTCGTGTGCTATTGACGATTTTGATATCACTGGGCCTGAATGGCTGCGCCACCACTTCGCCACAATGGCATGATAGTGTTAGCAGCAAAATTAGCTCTGCACTGACAACAGCTGCTACAGAAGCTCAACCAGAGCGACAGGAACCGACAACTGAAATCCCTGCTGACATCAGCAAAGCGCTATTGACACCCCTGGACCCTATCGACACAATCAGCAACAAAGACGTGTCTGAACCACGCTTTGATATTGCGGCAGATAACACCCCGGCTCAGGCCCTGTTTATGAGTCTGGTTGAAGGCACCGACTATAGCATGATCGTCCACCCCGATATCATTGGTACTATTTCCCTCCAACTCAAGGATGTCACCATCGAAGAGGCACTCGGTACGATCAGACAAATCTATGGCTATGACTATCGACGCGAAGGTATGCGTTTTATGATTCTGGGCAAGGGTATGCAAACACGATTATTTCCTGTCAGTTATCTGGATTTCAAACGTAAAGGACTTTCCGATACTCATGTCTCTTCTAGTGAACTATCACAGAGCGAAAACCTCAGTACAAACAGTAATGGTAGCAGCAGCTCAAGCCAGACCAAACGCAGCGGCATTAATGTCGAGACTCGGTCTGAATCAGATTTCTGGGGTAGCCTGAAGCTGGCCCTGGAGGCCCTGATAGGTGCCGAAGAAGGACGTCGCATTGTTGTCAACCCGCAGTCAGGCCTGGTGCTGATCCGTGCCATGCCGAGCGAGCTGGACATGGCTGCCGAGTTTATCAGTATTACTCAGGACACGGTAAACCGTCAGGTGATGCTGGAGGCCAAGATCATTGAGGTAGAACTCAATGACAGCTTTCAGGCCGGCATCAACTGGTCCGGCATCGGTAACATCGATGGCACCGACTTTATGGCCTCACAGGTCGGCGGTGGCTCGCTGTTAAGTGGCAACAATACCAGCAATCTCAATGGCGCCCTGGGTAATCTTGATCCGGGGGCAGGTTATTCGGCTATAAGTTCAGCTGCTACCTCAGCCTTTGGCGGAATATTCAGCCTCGCCATCAAGGGCCAGGACTTCGCCGCCTTTCTCGAACTGTTACAGAGTCAGGGTGATGTCCAAGTATTATCCAGCCCAAGGGTCTCGACCGTAAACAACCAGAAGGCCGTTATCAAGGTCGGTGGAGATGAGTTCTTTGTCACTGGCATATCTAATACCCAGGTCGTCAACGGTGGCGCCACCACTGTTAGCCCAGAGGTAGAACTAACCCCGTTCTTCTCCGGGATTGCGCTAGATGTGACGCCACAGATCGATGGCCAGAATAATATTACCCTGCATATCCACCCAACCGTCAGCAACGTCGATCAGCGAGACAAAAATTTTATTGTCAGCGGCGAGAGCTTCACCTTGCCACTGGCCTTCAGTAACATCCAGGAATCTGACAATGTTGTCCGCGCCCAGACCGGGCAGGTAGTCATCATCGGTGGCCTGATGAAAGAGGCAGCGACCGAAAATGATGCCTCTGTCCCGCTGCTGGGTGATATCCCCATACTGGGCAACCTGTTCCGCCATAAAAAATTGTCACGGATCAAGAAAGAACTGGTCATCCTGCTCAAGCCGACCGTTATTAATCATACAAATGACTGGGATCATGCCATCAATGCCAGTCAGTCACGTACCAACGATTTATTGTATGGTAACGCACGACATATCGGGTCTGGATTCGGCGCCGACCAATGAGCCTGTCATTAGAGCGTGTTGCCCATGCCCCTGCTGACAAGTGCTGGTTGTATAATCAGCACTTTGGTCTGGACAGCGCACCTTTTTCATTAACTCCTGATACCCGCTTTTTTTATACGCATGACAGTTGCCAGATCGCCCTCAACACCTTGGCCGTCGCGGTACATAGTGGTGAGGGTTTTACCAAGATCACAGGGGAAGTAGGCACTGGCAAGACTGTGTTATGCAGAAAACTACTTGACACCCTGCTCGATAATTACACCCTGGCCTATATTCCCACACCCAATATGGAACCATTGGCCCTGCTGGCAGCAATAGCTGATGAACTGGGCATGAGCTATCCCGACAACGTCACTCCGCATAAATTAATCAAACATCTTAGTCTTTTCATTATCAATAGTTATGCGCAGCAACGCAGCCCCATTATTATCTGTCTCGACGACGCCCATACGATGCCACTGGACACACTGGAGGCTGTAAGGTTACTAAGTAATATCGAGACCCAGCAACGCAAGCTGATTCAACTGGTCTTTTTTGGCCAGACCGAACTGGATGAAAAGCTTAATCTTGCCGAGTGCCGCCAGTTAAAACAGCGAATCAGCTTCAGTCATATCATTAAACCTATCGGCCGAAGTGACATCCATAATTATATTAATCATCGACTTCAGATAGCTGGTTACAACGGTCCCGAGCTATTCACACCCAGCGCGATTCGACGGCTTTCACGTGCCAGCCGGGGTATATTACGCTTAATCAATATACTGGCTCATAAGGCTATGATGAGTGCCTATGGTGCAGGTAGTAAACGGGTGACAGAACGACATATACAACGCGCGATTGCTGATACCGATGCTATTTCTTTACCTTATCGTCTGCGGCATAGCTATTTAGGCTGGCTCTATACCAGGCATCACCCATGAGCCTGATCAATAACATGCTCCTCGAACTGGATGCCCGCAGCGACAGCCCTGTCAGGCATAACTTGCCAGAATCGAAAGAGCTTAGCCGCCATCTGCAACCCGTAGCACCATCCGGCAACAGATTTAGCCTGGATCTCAAATCTATTAGCCTGGCTAGTCTGATTTTGGCTATCCTCCTGGTCGTGCTATACGGATGGCAATCAGCCACTACGACTAGGCCAGAGACTAATTTGTCCGCTACTAACATCAACATACATCAGAGTGGAACAACACCCGAACTAACTCAGCAGCTATCACACCAGTCACCGATTGCCGAACGAGCGGCAACAGCTACTCGCACAGATACCCCTGCCATGGGTCAGCTGCAATCAAACAAAGCACCAGAACGACAGCAACGGGCAAGCGCAGCACAACCAACGTCCATACAGCCACAAGCATTAACAGCCACCGTTATCCAGTCAACTGTCACATCGGAAATTAAACCAGCTGACACTCGCAAAGACGCATCGGCATCAATTACATCATCGGTGATCGAGGCCGTTAGTGACGCCGCATCACGCATCTCCACCAATCACAGTGTGAAGAAAGAAATGAAACTGAATAAGAATGAATCGGCTCAATCCGAAACAATTCTGTCCTGGGCAGTCCAGTCTGAGTCAATCAGGACAGACCGAAGCCAGGCTGACTCAAACCAGACAAGACTCAGCGTATCCCCAAGCCAGGGCCAGACAGACAGTACCAGTGGCCGCTATGCCGCCTCGGTTGCCCTGCTAAATCAGGGCCAAACAGCCGAGGCGATCACGCTATTGACCGAGGCACTACAGCTATCACCTTCCGATTTCAACAGTCGTGAATTATTGAGCCGGATACTGATAAAGGAAAGCCGCATCGAAGCAGCCGAACAATCGCTTCTGCAGGGACTAATATTTTCACCTGGACAGCCGACACTGACCCAGTTATTGGCACGAATCAGGATTAACCAGGGTCATGATGACTTGGCGATTGCCGTACTCGAACAGACCGATAGCGACCACACGCTCGATGCCTCATCGACTGCCCTGCTGGCCCTGCTCTATCAACGCAGTGGCCGTTATCAAGAATCGGCCACCTACTATCAACGCGCACTGGCACGACAACCCGATGCAGGCAAGTGGTGGTTAGGACTTGGTGT
>CAZYTT010000102.1:0-6758 GCA_964650235.1 uncultured Gammaproteobacteria bacterium
GCTGATTTCCAGCACATAATAATAATCGCCAGACGAAGGCTTCTTTACGGGAACTCCATCGGCTGCTGCAATCACCTCAAACCAGTCAAGCGACTCGCCCCCCAGATTGGCCTCCAGCAGAGCAATAACGTTCGACCGTGTAGTCGTTGTCGCTATGGCCAGGCGGATTCCCTCAGCCATCGCCTCGCGTATCAGCCGCTCCACACCTGGCCTGAGTGGAATACCACCATCCCTGACAATATCATTGTAAACTTGGTTCTTACGCTTATGTAATCCGGCAATAAAATCATCTATATTACTGATATTATTATTAATAGGATTGTCGGCGAAATAATGTTTCATCCGCTCCTGCCCCCCGGTTACCCTTAGCAGGCATCCGTATTCGGCTATTGACCATTCCCATTCCAGCTCTGCCTCGGCAAAGGCCTGATTGAATGCTGGTCGATGACCATCCCTTTCTGTATCCGACAGTGTCCCGTCAACATCGAATATCATCGCTACAGGTTTTACTGACATAAGTTCTACTCCTCCGACACATATCCCAAAGTTGACGAACAATATCATGTTTTTCGCCGATAGAATGTCAATTTAGGGCTTTTGTCTCCTCGCTTCCCAAAAAAGTCATTGAGCCGAGTTACTTGCATATTGAGCCGCTAAGATCTTTCTGGTATATATACGAGGTTTAATTGAGCCCAATGGGGATAGAATGGATGGCAGTCAAAAAGAAAGCGGTAACTAAGAAATCAACAGTCAACAAAAAGACAGTTGCCAAGAGTAAAGCGGCCCCAAAAAAAGCGGCTGTTACCAAAAAAGCAGCGTCACCTAAAAAGGCTGCTGTGAAAAAGGCTACAGCATCGACCGCAACAAAGAAAAAATCCCCTCCTGCAGGCTCGAAGAGCAAAGCTACCCAGCCTGTGGCAAAAAAGAAAACCAGTCCCAGAAAAGCGAGCACCGCGAGCGTGCCAAGCAGTTCGGCAACGTCTATCAGTCTACACGGCATCCCCCCCTACGTCGAAAAGCGTGGGGAAACGTACATGAACAACGACCAGGTTGCTCATTTCCGGTCCATATTGAACAACTGGAAAATAGAGTTAATGGAGGAAGTTGACCGCACTGTCCACCATATGCAGGATGAAGCGGCTAACTTTCCCGACCCAAATGACAGGGCCAGCCAGGAATCTGAATTTGCACTGGAACTACGCACACGCGATAGAGAACGTAAGCTAATTAAAAAAATCGACGAGTCTCTCGATGGTCTGGATAATGATGAATACGGCTACTGCGACGTCTGTGGTATTGAGATTGGGATACGTCGCCTTGAAGCACGACCTACAGCCACCCAGTGCATTGACTGTAAGACGTTAGACGAGATTCGCGAAAAGCAGACCCGCGTATAGTCACAGGCAGACCCGGTGGCCAGCATGAAGTAACAGGCCACCAACCTGCGTATGAAAATTCAGTCACCTAAAGGCCCGACGCGTCCCAATGGACCTGTCGGGCTGCTTAATCAGCGAGGTACATGATGTGCGATAAGAATATCGAGTCGATTCTTCAGGAAAGTCGAAAATTCCCTCCTCCCGGCGCATTTATTAGCAAGGCAGCCCTCAATAACAAGACTCAGTTAACAACACTGCGCGACAGGGCCAATACTGATTACGAAGGTTTCTGGGCCGAACAGGCAACTCAATACATCGACTGGCACACACCATTCCAGACCATACTCAATAGCAAAAACGCCCCCCATTACAGCTGGTTTGAAGATGGACAACTGAATGTCTCCTATAACTGTCTGGATCGGCACCTTGAGACTCAGGGCGAAAAACTGGCCATCATCTTTGAAGGTGAACAGGGAGATATCAGGCAGATATCCTATCTGGAGCTCCATGATGAGGTATGCCGTTTTGCCAATGGCCTACTGGCACAGGGCATTAAACAAGGTGATCGGGTCATCATTTATATGCCCATGGTACCTGAGGCCGTCATCGCTATGCAGGCCTGCGCCAGGATCGGCGCCATACATTCAGTCGTTTTCGGAGGTTTCTCTGCTAATGCATTGAAAGAAAGGATAGAAGATGCTGGTGCCAGCATGCTCATAACCGCCGATGGTGGCCATCGTGGTGGCAAAATAATCGAACTAAAAGTGGCCGCCGATGAGGCCGTGACAAACAGCAGCCATAAAGTCGATCGAGTAATCGTGCTGAAATGTAGCGGCCAGGATATTTCTATGCTTCCAGGACGCGATATATGGTGGTCTGATTTTATCGCAGTCGCTGAACCTGTGTGTGAACCCGTCTGGGTTGATGCCGAACACCCCCTCTTTCTGCTCTATACCTCCGGCTCTACCGGTAAACCCAAGGGAATCCAGCACTCGAGCGCCGGTTACCTGCTCGGGGCAATTACGACCATGCACTGGGTCTTTGACTATCAGGCTAGCGACATCTACTGGTGCACGGCCGATGTCGGCTGGATTACCGGGCATACCTATGTCGCCTATGGCCCCCTCGCCGTCGGCGCAACAATGCTAATGTATGAAGGCGCACCTACTATCCCAGATGCCGGTCGGTTATGGGACCTGTGTGAACGCCATAAAGTCACCACATTCTATACAGCACCAACCGCCATACGCGCCCTGATGAAGGCAGGTGACGATCTACCAAACGGGTATGACCTCAGTCACCTGCGGCTGTTAGGGACAGTCGGAGAGCCAATCAATCCCGAGGCCTGGATGTGGTATCACACCATAATTGGCCATGGTCGCTGCCCGATAGTCGATACCTGGTGGCAGACTGAGACTGGCGCCAATATGATTGCGCCGATTCCAGGCGTGATCGCTACCAAACCTGGCTCCTGCACCCAACCACTACCAGGTATAGACGCCGATGTCGTCGATGACGCTGGCAATAGTATTGCTGAACCCAATCAGGGTGGCTTTCTCGTCATTAAGCGGCCGTGGCCCTCTATGCTCCGTACTATCTGGGGTGATCCTGAGCGTTACAAAGGAACCTATTGGGGTAATTTCAATGGACGCTTTTATCTTACCGGTGATAGCGCCCGCAAGGATGAAGACGGTTATTACTGGATTATGGGACGGATTGATGACGTCCTGAATGTATCCGGTCATCGTCTGAGTACAATGGAGGTCGAATCTGCCCTAGTGGCAAATCCCAGGGTCGCCGAGGCCGCGGTGGTCGGTCGACCCGATGAAATTACTGGAGAATCAATATTCGCCTATGTAGTACTTAAGGGTGATCGCCCTACTGATGGCATCGACGATAAGCTGACAAAGGAATTACGCAACTGGGTAACCAGAGAGGTCGGTGCGATTGCTCGTCCGGGTGAGATCCGTTACGCTGACAATCTACCTAAAACACGTTCGGGCAAGATAATGCGGCGTTTACTACGCACAATTGCGGCCGGCGAAACAATTACTCAGGATACATCTACGCTAGAAAATGAGTCAATCCTTGATCAATTGCAGGGGAAATCATAATAAAATCGAATAATTATGCAAGTTACCCTTGAAAACAATGCCGCCAGTTACAGGATCCATAGCTATGATAGTGGTCACATCACCATAGCTGTCCCCAAACTCATTGAGCCAGTGCCAGACGGCCATCCAGATGAAAGTCCCGGGCTTTCTATGTGGCGAGACACCCTGACTCACAGTCTGGTACTGACACCAGAGCAATTGATCAGGAACTGGGGTGCTGACCAGTTTAGTGATCTGAAGGCCGATCATTTTAGCCAGTTAAGCAGTTTAAACCCTGAAATATTATTATTTGGTTCGGGCCAATCGCTATTACGACCTCCTGCTGCAATTATATCCAGCCTTATAGATGCCGGTATCGGGGTCGAAGTGATGGACACCGGTGCTGCCTGCCGTACTTATAATATCCTGATGAATGATGGCCGTCAGGTTGCTGCGGCCCTGATGATCATCTAGTCAGCCCCCATTTTTAAGCAATTCTCAAGCTATTTGACCGATAATCCCCGTTGCTGGTTGCATCAAGGCTGTGATAGCAGTCTCATATTGGCACGTCAGTTACTGAAATAATGAACAAACCACTGAAATTTATGTCTATTGTGACGATAACTATAGAATATACACAACGGCATCTAAACAACAGTTATGCAGACAATCCTAGTCCTCAATTCTAAAGGTGGAAGTGGCAAGACAACGATAGCCACTAATATAGCCAGCCTCTACGCCTCTGGCGGCGTCAATAGTGTCATAATGGATTATGACCCCCAGGGCTCAAGTCAGCACTGGTATAGCCTACGTGCTGAACGTCTGCCCAATATCAACGTTATTGATGCTAGCATCACAAAAACCAAGCAGACCCGAACCTGGCAACTAAAATTACCAGCTGACACTGAACGAGTGATCATTGATGCCCCCGCTGGTGCGGATGGCCTGTTGCTGCAGGAGATGATTCGTCGGACACAAATGATTGTTATTCCAGTTGCACCCTCTCCCATCGATATTCACGCCACTTCAGACTTTATTAAAAATCTGCTACTGATTGGAAAGATACGCAAATTCGACATTCGCGTTGCTGTTGTGGCCAATCGAGTCCGTCGCCATACGCCAACCTATGAGCCCTTGCAAAAATTCCTGAGCAGCCTGAAGATCCCCTTTGTCACAACATTAACTGACACTGATAATTATATTATTGCCGCTGAAAAAGGTATTGGAATCTTTGAGATGGACGAAGAGCAGACCCAGGTAGAGCGTCAACAATGGTTACCTCTGGCTAGATGGCTCTCTATAGATATAGATGCCCTGCCGGTAAAAACAATGAGTCATAAACATAAAATAGAATCAAATATGCCTGGCACATTTGTAGCAAGCCGTTAAAAAAACCCTCCAGTAAATATACTACCTCACTTCCCTGATCGCTCAATGCTTGCCCTCGTAAACAGGCCAATTTCCGAAGCGCCAATAATTTCCAGTTAGGTCTGGCGACACTCATTCGCTCTAGGTTTCAATAAATAATGTTCATTACTAAAGAATTTCACAACACTCGTCGATAAATCCAACTAGTTAGAGGAATCAATAGAAGGATGAAATATACAATGAATAAGGATTTTTCAATTCGCAAACTAATTGTATGGTCTACTTTTTTCATTGTTGTTCTACTCGTGGGTGGTGAAGCCCTTGTATGGAAGAGTAGCCAATCACTTGAAAAAGCTGAAGTAGAAAAAGAGCGAATGATTAAAACCATGTTGGCATTCAAGGATGCCCGTTATCATGTTGTTCAAATCCAACAATTCCTGACTGATTCAGCGGCAGTGGGCGAAGCCGATTTCTCTGAGGCAATGAAACAGCGCAATGCGGCATTGTCTAAACTGAGCGAACTCATGATCCTGTTACCTGACCAGTCAGAATTACTCGAAACAGCCAAGTCAGACGTTAATCGACTCTATCAAGTCGGGGAACATATGGCCATAGTCTATATAAACGATGGTCGTGAAGCAGGCAACTTAATCATGAAGAATGAAGTTGATGGCTTTGATGTCATGTCTGATACCCTGGGTAGCCACCTTGATGAACTCTCGATGTCTCTCAATGAAAAAATTACCGCCGCTTCATCGGCTCAAACCTTAATGCGTGAAGAGATGTCTTCATGGAGTCTGGGCATGGGTAGTTTTGCGCTATTATTAATTTTTTCAGTTAACTCTTTTCTAGGGCGGACATTAATGCGTCAGCTTGGGGGAGAACCAGCCTACGCGGCACAGATAAGCCAAAGCGTAGCAGAGGGTAATCTATCCATACACGTTGAATCCAGATCCAGCAATAAATCTTCCCTGTTACATTCCATTGCTCATATGGTTAACCAACTGGGCAAGGATATGTCGAAGATCGACTTTTTAGGTAAGCGTATCGGCCAGTCTTCATTTCAGATCGCAGAAATATCAAATATGATCAATGACTCGGGTGAAGTAGAGGTAGCTAGATACAACGAATTAAAGCACGCATTACTGGAACTTGGCGAGGCCTCTAATTCTGTCAAAAAATTATCCAGCACTGTACGTGATCGGGCCGAACAAACTCAGAGCAATACTCAACTCGGAATTAAGGCCGTACAGGAGAATATTCAACAAATGGAGCTGGTTGTTGAACAGGTACAGACGGCTGAGAACAAGATGGGAGAACTGGCAGATGCAGGAACTCGTATTCAACATATTACAACCAGCATTAATACAATTGCTGACCAGACCAATCTACTGGCCCTGAATGCCGCCATTGAGGCTGCACGTGCGGGAGAACATGGCCGTGGCTTTGCCGTTGTTGCCGATGAAGTGAGGCAACTTGCCTATCGTGCCTCTGAGGCTACCCAAGAAATTAATGGTATTATTGTTCAGCTTACATCCCTGATTCATGAGAACAGTCAGGCCATGGTAGCGATTGTTGAACGGACACAACAGGGCGTAATCAAGGCTCAGGATACTAATGAAGTAATCAACGGAATAGCTGAGTTTATTGGTCAAAACCGAGAGACCTCTGATGAAATTTCTGCTGTCGGTGATGTACAGATGAATAAGCTGGTCCAGGTACAGGAGCGGGTAGAAAATCTGTTTCAGACACTTAAAGATAACAGCTCTACCGTATCTGCAACACACTCCATCAGCAGCGATTTATACCAGGTTACCGATGAACTCAAATTACTGTTATCACAGTTTAAATATAAGTCTAATCCAATACAGGAAGTGCGTAGACAACACGAGAAACGAGTTTCCCCACGCGCCTATGTACC
>CAZYTT010000103.1:0-6713 GCA_964650235.1 uncultured Gammaproteobacteria bacterium
CCCACTGCTGTCCACAGGGCCTCGTCGCTGGCCAATTTTCCAGCGATTTCATCTTGTTCGGATTGTTGTGAGTTGGCCTCAGGGCTTGCGGTATTAGTTGTAGTTGCTGGAATAGCGGATGCTGCTGGCAAGGTCACCATGACCAGTTTATTCATCGGTGGATAACAGAAGCCGGCCTCGGCGCAGCCCTGATAGGCGACATCCAGTGTTACCGGTGTTGGGCCGGGTTGTGCTACCCGTTCCACTCGCAGGTCGGCGTCGGCCTGGTGATGGTAGACCTCCATCTCACCGAAATATTCATCGACCTTGATCTCACCTTTAGTGGTCTGTATGGCGTTTATCCTGATCGCTGTTGGGCTGGTAATCTGTGCCTGAATCTTATCTCGATAGAGATAGTAGCCATCAGCGATATCCCAGTGCAGGCTGATTGTATTGGCATCGGTGACACTGGCGCTGAGTATGTAGGCCTGATCCGGTAGCAGGAAGCTCTCTTCCTGACTGAGGCCAAGGCGTTGCCCCAGGGACGTGGTCAGTGAGTCACTCAAGCCACTGATTTTATCAAACAGACTGCTGCTGTTAGCAGCTGATGTGCTGACCTGATGCGGAATAGCCGGCAGCTGGATAGTGAGTTGCTGATCAAATGGCGCATAACAGACACCGCGATCTTCGCAGCCTTGTGTCCGGGTCTTCAGGACCAGCACGTTATTTTCAGATCCATCGCGGATAATGGGTATATCGATGTTGGTCTTGCCCCTGAATACCAGCATCTCGCCGAAAGTTAGATCATTTTTAATGGTGCCCTGTGGGAAGAGCGGTTGATCGAGGGTGATGCCTGGCGTTAGCGATTCAAATTCAAATTTGTCCCGATAGAGATAATAGCCATCGGCAATATCCCATCTCAGGTGCAGCATGTCGGCATCGGCATCAGGCGCCTGACTGGCGAAGGCCTGCTCCTGGGGTAATAATGGTGCTAGGGCTAGGCTTGGGGCACTATATATAGAAAGCAGAAGTGCAAACAAAACTACAAGTCTGGTTATAAAGGATGTCTGTTGGTGTCGGGTCATGTTACTACTTGTCGTTGAGGTGGTAGAAAACTATCACGTTGGGGTCAGGCTGGATCTGGCTGATGTGACTCCTGCATGATCCAGGCTAGATACGCTGGTAATCCCTTGTCCAGATTAAATGCAACGATTTCTGGTAATTCATAAGGATGGAGGCGTTTTATCAATTCTTCAAGGTCGGCATAGGCTGAGGCACTGGCCTTGATAAGCAGTAGACATTCATTGTCCTGCTGACGTTCCCCCTGCCAGCGATAAACAGAGATTATGCCTGGTATGATATTGACGCAGGCGGCCAGTTGCCGGTCTATCAATGCGTGGGCTATAGACTCGGCCGTCTCCCGGTCAGGACAGGTATTGAGTATTAGCTGTGGTGTATTCAAGATCCTGATTTACCTCGTAGATAAATATTGCCTCAGGCTGTCAGTATAGCGACTTCTAGCTCCAAACATGTAGCATAGGTAAGTTTGATACGTAATTCTATAAATAACCTCCGTGATCAAACTCTCCTGGGGTCAGGGTGATCTCTCATCGGCTCATTCGGTTCAATAGGGAAGACTGTATAGTCCGAACTCAATATTGATGTTGTATATAAGGTGGCGCTAAATAAGTTGGCTCTAAGCCAGGGTGATTATAGTGTAATTTCCCTTGCCCCTTGATAACAAATGAGTGTTGGTGGCCGTTATAGAGAGTATGTTGAATTATCAATTGTTTAACAATTTGACAGCTACAATGGGGCAATCGCGTACGGCCTTGTTACGGCCCTTTTTGATACTCCTGCTGGTAGCTGGCATGGTCTCCTGTGGCGGCGGGGGGGGCTTCAACTGCCGGAACGACACATACCATCTCTGGTAATGTCTCCGGGGTTGCCATCGTTACCGTACAACTGAGTGGTGATAGCGCGGCAATTGTCTCAACAGATACATTGGGGAATTTCTCATTCACGGTTAATGATGGCGCCTATACTATTACACCAGTCCTGGCCGGTTACAACATAACGCCAGTCAGTCTTGATCTAACAGTAGCCGGGGCCGATGTAACCAACCAGGATTTCACTGCGACTCAGGGTTTTTACACGCTTTCAGGCACAATATCTGGGCTATCCGGCGTTTCGGTAAACCTGGGTGGAGATGCTGTAGAAAGTACCATTACTGACAGCCTTGGCTTTTATAGTTTTACAGTAGCTTCGGGCAATTATACCCTGACCCCAGCTCTGGGCAGTTTTAACTTTTCTCCCGCAACACGAACTGTGCAAGTCAGTGGTGTAATCTTATCGGCCAGGATTTTACACTGCCACCGTCGGCCTTTAGTATATCCGGTCATGTGTTTTATACTGGGGCAATGACGGGGCGGGTCTATCTTGAGGTCTTTGATACCAATGGTAATTTAACCATCTATGGGACCAGTATTAATGGGCCAGGGCCCTATACCATCAGGGGTGTGTTACCAGGCACGTATAATCTGGTCATGCACATGGACACACTTGATAATGGTGTAATAAATCGCGTCAATCCTCGTGGTACAGTCATCGATGTCAGTGTCTTTGGCAGTAATATTACCAGTGTAGATGTCACATTGAGCGATCCCGCACTGCCGGCATCAAACACCTTTGCCAGTATTGCTCCTCCCGTTCTGTTTGCTAGCGATAGCGCTGTAATTATTAGCTGGGACAGTGTCTTTGATTTCGAATCAGTGGGGGTAAGTGGCTACCTATTGCGTGAGGAGTTTGATCATTACAGGATCCATTATTTTACAGACGTTGGCCTGACGATAGAGGTTTTTGTTGATGAAGTTAAGGCCGGGTTCAATTTTTTTATCAGGTCCGGATTGATCAATGGTGACAGTTACTTTATTACTCTTTCTGGTCTAGCGCAGGGGGTTGAGTCGGCCCAGAGTGCCGCTACCGAGGTAACGGTTGGTGCGAGTGGCGGTGTTAGTTCCGGGGGGAATACAGTGACTGGCAGCGTGACATTTCCCAGCGCCACTAATAGCACCTTAAGTGGCACCTTGTTAGTGGCCTTGCTGAGCGATACCCAGGGGCTATTTTTTGACCTGGTGACCACGCCGACGTCACCGCAAGGCTACTCTATCAGTGGCGTACCCGATGGGGACTACGTAACAATCGTCGCAATCGATGATAATAAAAATGGTGTTATCGATTTTGGTGAGCTATTCAACGGGGCTTTAGGCCAGGTTAACCGAATTACGGTTAATGCCGGTGGCGTCAGTCATGATCTCGTTGCTGTGGAGCAGGCCAGTTTTGCCCGTCTGTCTACCCTGCATTGGTTATCAGGTCAGCAGCAGGGTTATGATCTGGAGTTCAGTTTGTATCAGGGAATGAAACAACCGATTAAGGTGGCCCTGGTAAGTGGACCGTATATTAGTGATTTGCCGGTTGACTTCAGTCATACGCTGCTGGTCGATCAACCGTATTATGCCTATTTACCACTTGCTGACATCCGACCTGCCGTGGGCGATAGCTATACCTTCGACATCACCTATAATGATAGTTCATCTGAGTCCCTGGTGTTACAGCTCAGCGCTGTCCTCGATAGCTTTGCGATACCGACTTACCCGCTCGGTACTGATTCAGGTGATCTTGTCCCACTATTCTCCTGGATAGCACCAGCCTCACCACCGCTGAATCATCAATATGGCCTATTGCTGAGTGATAATCTGGGGAGTGTATGGGAAAGCTGGAATATGCCGGGGGCTCAGACAGCTGTCAGCTATAATAATGACGGTCTTTCAGTGTTGCCGAGCCTGGTGGGAGGTGAAATCTATTACTGGTCAATCAGTGTATTGGATAACGATGGTAATAGTGCCTTGAACGAGGTGTCTTATACGCCCTGAATGCTGATTAACTGGTGACTGGGCACAGGATTCGGTAAGATGACAGGCTAGTCATTTGTTACCAGGTTCTGATTTTGCGCCTTCTCTTTATACTTTTTTTGGTCATACCGTTGATCGAGATCTATCTGTTGATCGAGGTCGGTAGCGTTCTGGGGGCCTTGCCAACAGTGGCATTGGTTGTCCTTACCGCCATCATCGGTGCATTTTTATTGCGTCTGCAGGGGTTTTCCACCATGCAGCGGGTGCGTTCGAGTATGGCCCGTGGTGAGGTCCCTGCTGTTGAGATGATTGAGGGTGTGGTCCTGCTGTTTTGTGGTGCCTTGTTGTTAACACCGGGTTTTTTTACCGATACCCTGGGGTTTCTTGGCCTTGTCCCTGCCTTGCGTCGGGGTATGATCTTGTGGTTGTTGGGTAAAGGTGTGCTAACTGGCCGAGTTAATGGACAACCGGCTAATCCATCGTCAGGAGATGGTTCACACAGGACTATCGAGGGCCAATACTGGCATGACGATGATAAGAAATAAGTCGCTGGACTGATGGATCTTCAGGACTCAACCTGGTTCATTCAGACGGTCATTTAAAATTTTTTTAATTTTTTAACCTTTCTGGCTTGAAACTACATTTTTCGTCCCAATTATTGTTAGCACTTCGCTGCGAGGTTTAAACCTTGTAAAGCGTATTTGATGTAACTTATTGATTTTTTTATCGAATAGATTCTAAAGGAGCGAGAGCTAATGAATATTCGACCATTGCATGATCGTGCGGTCATACGTCGTATGGAAGAAGAGCGTACCTCAGCGGGAGGTATCGTTCTTCCTGATTCAGCAACAGAAAAGCCAAGCCGTGGTGAAGTCATTGCCGTAGGCAATGGCAAGATTCTGGATAGTGGCGATGTCCGCCCACTGGATATTAAGGTCGGTGATACTGTGCTGTTCGGGAAATACTCTGGCACAGAGATCAAGGTCGGTGATGAAGAGCTGGTCGTCATGCGCGAAGACGATATCATGGCCGTCATCGAGTAACACCGGAAAAAGCAACAGAATTTAATTAGGTTTTTAGAGAGGAAAAGAACATGGCTGCTAAAGAAGTTTATTTCAGCGACGAAGCCCGTCACCGTATGGTTGACGGCGTAAATATCCTGGCAAATGCCGTTAAGGTTACCCTGGGTCCCAAGGGTCGTAACGTTGTTCTGGATAAGAGTTTTGGTGCACCGACAATCACTAAAGATGGTGTGTCGGTTGCAAAGGAGATTGAGCTCCAGGATAAGTTTGAAAATATGGGTGCACAGATGGTCAAGGAAGTAGCTTCCCAGACATCTGATGTTGCCGGTGATGGTACTACGACAGCGACAGTCTTGGCCCAGGCCATTTTGCGTGAAGGTATGAAGGCTGTTACTGCGGGTATGAACCCAATGGATCTGAAGCGCGGTATCGATAAGGCGGTTATTGTTACTGTTGAGGAATTGAAAAAGATTTCCAAGCCCTGTGCTGATGATAAATCTATCGCCCAGGTAGGTACTATTTCAGCAAACTCTGATGAAGCCATCGGCGGCATCATTGCTGAAGCAATGGGCAAGGTCGGTAAAGAAGGCGTTATCACTGTTGAGGAAGGTTCAGGTCTGGAGAATGAACTGGACGTTGTAGAAGGTATGCAGTTTGATCGCGGTTACCTGTCACCCTACTTTATTACTAACCAGCAAAGTATGAGTGTTGAACTTGAGCACCCATACATCCTGTTGTTTGATAAAAAGATCTCTAACATCCGTGATTTGTTACCTATCCTTGAAGGCGTTGCCAAGTCAAGCCGTCCATTGTTGATTATTGCTGAAGACGTAGAAGGCGAAGCCCTGGCCACATTGGTTGTCAATAACCTGCGTGGTATCGTCAAGGTTGCTGCCGTTAAGGCCCCAGGTTTTGGTGATCGTCGTAAGGCAATGCTGGAAGATATCGCAATCCTGACTGGCGGTCAGGTCATCTCTGAAGAAGTGGGTATGACACTGGAGAAGGCAACACCAGAAGAGCATCTGGGTTCTGCCAAGAAGATTCAGATCACTAAAGACAATACAACCATCATTGATGGTGTTGGTCAGGCTGCAACTATCGAGGCCCGCGTCCATCAGATCCGTGCCCAGATGGAAGAGTCAACATCTGATTACGATAAGGAAAAGATGCAGGAGCGTGTTGCCAAGCTGGCTGGTGGTGTTGCCGTTATTAAGGTTGGTGCTGCAACTGAAGTTGAGATGAAAGAGAAGAAGGCTCGTGTTGAAGATGCATTACATGCAACTCGTGCAGCTGTTCAGGAAGGTGTTGTCCCTGGTGGTGGTGTTGCACTGGTTCGTGTTCTGAGTTCTTTGACTGACCTCAAGGGTGCTAATCATGATCAGGATATTGGTATCGCTATTGCCCGTCGTTCAATGGAAGAGCCACTGCGTCAGATTGTAACTAATGCTGGTGAAGAGGCCTCGGTAGTATTGAACAAGGTGGCTGAGGGTTCAGGTAACTTTGGTTACAACGCTGGTACCGGTGAATATGTTGACATGGTTGAGGCAGGTATTCTGGATCCAACCAAGGTAACGCGTTCAGCGCTGCAAAATGCAGCATCTGTTGCTGGTCTGATGATCACGACAGAAGCCATGGTCGCTGAAATACCACAGGATGATAAGGCCGGTGGTGGCATGCCTGATATGGGTGGCATGGGTGGTATGGGTGGTATGGGTGGTATGGGCGGAATGATGTAGTCCGTTCAGAAATTGCCATAAAAAAACCCGACATAGAGGCGGGGTCTTTTATGGATCGTCAGGCG
>CAZYTT010000104.1:0-6656 GCA_964650235.1 uncultured Gammaproteobacteria bacterium
AAAGGGCTGGACCACAGTCGCCGCCTTTCAGACCCGCAATCCGATGCATCGCTCCCATGAATATCTGACCAAGATCGCGATCGAGACCTGTGATGGGGTGTTGATCCACTCGCTGCTCGGCAAACTTAAACCAGGGGATATCCCGGCAGAAATTCGCAGTGATGCTATCAATTCTCTGACCGAAAATTATTTTGTTGAGAATACCGTTGTTCATGCCGGTTACCCACTGGATATGCGTTACGCCGGTCCCCGTGAGGCTTTGTTACATGCCCTGTTCCGACAAAACTACGGCTGTTCCCATCTGCTCGTTGGCCGTGATCACGCCGGTGTAGGTGAATACTATGGTCCCTTCGATGCCCATCATATCTTTGATGACATCCCGGCCGATGCCCTGGAGACCAAACCCTTAAAGATTGACTGGACCTTCTGGTGCTATAAGTGTAATGGCATGGCCTCAATGCGTACCTGTCCACATGATGGTGCCGACCGGTTATTATTGTCCGGTACCAAGCTGCGCAAGGCCCTGTCCGAGGGTGATGATGTCGCTCCCGAGTTTTCCCGACCAGAGGTGCTGGAAATATTACGGGCCTACTATGCCACGATCAATGATGAAGATAAGGTTGAGATCAAATTAAGCGGACACTCAGCGAAATAAGACTCACCAGCAATGTTATGCAATCCAGGGTGCCTGTCACCCTGGATTGCCCCTGTATCTCAGTTAATGCCTGAGCGCCCTTTTAGTTATTCCTGCCTTTTATAGAGACTGGAATTGAATCAGCTATATTCTGACCCACAATCCCATGCCCGGGCAACCTGTCAAAAAACCGCCATTGGTGCTGCCGCCTGACTAGATAATTGTCTATGTAACTGTTATGACAACTGGCAGAACACGGGTAGGTCAATGGGCCTTAAGTGGAGCGGGTTAATGCTATTTTAATTTGACCTCGTTATATCTTGCGGCATAGGCTTACAGTCTAAATAGTTTAGGGCACAGATTTGCTTTAATGAAATACCCTAAGGAGACACATCAATGATCAGGCGAATAATTATTTTAGTTCTTATGGCCAGCCTCTGTAGCGTCGGCTATGCGGCTGATCTCGCATTCAAGGACGGCCTAAAACACTATCTCAAGGGGGAGATAGGCCAGGCTATCCAGATCTGGACTGAGCTAGGTGAAAAAGGGGATATTCAGGCCCAGAAGCAGCTGGGACAATTTTACCTGACGGATCGTGATCAACGAGATTATCAAAAATCGATTGACTGGTATAGTCGAGCCGTGAGTCAGGGCGATCGTGAGGCTGATAGCAATCTGAAAAATGCCGAGGCACAACTGGTCATCTGGAAACAATTGGCCAATGAGCTAGGCTCTCGTGGCGCCTACAATACGATTGCATTTAGAGAGCATCTGACCGAAGGCGATGATACCCATTGCGGTTTTATTATCGAGGTTAAGAGTAAAGTTGTCCTGATTCAGACCAGCAAGGATACCCGTTGGTTTAAAAAAGAAAATCTCTATCCACCTGACACTAAACAATGCGCCTATTAGCATCAGGACTGTAATCACTACCGTGGCATGATGTCAGTATTCAACCCGGTTGTCGCCACTGACATCATGCCAGGATATATTGCTATTGAATCAAAATAAACAAGGCCATATCACCACGCTGAATATTCATTAATATTCCCCGTTGTGAGCGATTAATTGCCTGTTCCATCTCATCAAAATTCCTGACACGCTGCTTATTGATAGAGGTAATAATATCCCCTGGCCTCAGATTTGTTTGCCAGGCAGGGCTGCCACGCTCAACCGAAACAACCAGGATATTCGTCTCGATTAAATTTCGTTGTTGTTGCTCATTGAGTGCGAATACCGCCCCGGATAAGCGCCTTGAGAAGTATTCGCCGTCACGTCGTTGCTGAGTGGCCTCTTCAATCTTCGCCACCACAGACTCTCGCCTGCCATTTCTAAGCACCTGTAATTTCACTTCCTCATCAACACGAATGAGGCCAAGGATATTGCGCAAATCAGTTAAGTCCTCCACGGCCCGGTCATCGACCCTAAGAATGACATCACCAACCTCAAGACCCGCGCGCCGTGCCGGTGAATTTGTTTCAATCTGGGTAATAACAACACCGTTATTTTTATCGCCCTGCAGATCAAATGCACGTGCCAGATCAGGTGTTAAAGCCTGAACGGCAATGCCCAATCGACCCCGCCTCACCTCACCGTAGCTAACCAGCTGAAACATAATTTTTTCGACCATATTGACCGGAATAGCAAAGCCAATACCAACATTACCGCCGCTAGGTGCGATGATGGCGGTATTCATCCCAACCAGACGACCATCAAGACTGACAAGTGCACCACCTGAATTACCGGGATTAATCGAGGCATCTGTCTGAATAAAGTCTTCATACCCCTCTATGCCAAGACCACTACGGCCCAGTGCACTGACAATGCCAGATGTCACTGTTTGTCCCAGTCCAAATGGATTACCAATTGCCACAACAAAATCACCAACACGAAGCTTATCTGAGTCAGCTAAAGGCATAGCCGTTAACCGGGTTGCCGGTATTTGAATGACTGCAATGTCGGACTCAGGATCGTCACCGATCAGTTCCGCTGCCAGTGTTCTACCATCGCTAAGCGTTACACTGATCTCTGAGGCCTTATCAATAACGTGATGATTAGTAATAACCAGCCCTTTATCGGCATCAACAATAACACCAGAGCCGAGACTCCTGGGTTGCGCCTGCTGTTGTTGGCGCAGTTGTGGATTCCCAAAGAAAAAACGAAAAAACGGATCGCTCAATAGTGGACTGTCCTGCGGCCGAATCCTGGCGCGGGTTGCAATATTCACTACCGCAGGGGTCGTACGATCCAGCATCGGTGCCAAGGTGGGTAACTGTTGTCCCTGAGAATCAGATACAGGCAGCCCCGCATAAACCGGTAGCGATAATAAAAAAAGCGCCATTAGACCGTACCAATGGGCCTTGTTCTTCAATTCAGGCATAAGATACTGCGACATGTTGAAATTAACTCCATTAAGAAAAGACAGCTGTTCCAGTGACCATAACAACGCCCATTATAATCAGATTGTTGTATTGATCCGTCAGCCCAGGATTCCGGCCTAAAGCAATGGTAAATACCCCCGTATCTGCCATCGCTTGAGATGACAGCCTTTGGTCAGGCTTGCACGGTTATTTTTCTGGCCTGAACCTGTTCTTTCCTGGGTATCACTATCTCAAGTACTCCGTTCTGACCTTTAGCGGAGATCCCGTCGGCATCAGCTGTATCTGGCAAGGCAAAACTCCGGTAGAAACCACCTCTTGTCCGCTCTACCCGTTTATACCCATTATGTTGATCAATGCCCTCATTTTTGCGCTCACCACGGATGCTCAGGACACCCTTCTCCATCGTCACTTCAATATCCTGGGCATTGACACCAGGGACATCAACGTCAATAACAAAACAGTCCTCCTCTTCCCGCACATCAACGGCTGGCACCCAGTCACTGGTCACGACTTCAGTATCATTAGTCCCACGAGTAAGACCATAGCGACGACCAAACAGGGTATTTAGTTCACGTTGTACATCGTTGAGCATACTCCAGGGTTCATAGCGTGTAATAGTCATGTAGATACTCCTTTGCAAAGACTCATATCGCTAAAGTGGGATCAGTGGTTATTTTTTTCAAGGCCAAAATGAAGACTATTTTCGATCTACAAATAATTTGGACAAAACACTATATGTAGTGTTTACAAAACATTGCGCTGACTCCTTGTTTCTACTAAAAAAAATGGATCAGCATAGACTTATCGATTCTTAAGATATTGTTATATTATTGTTTTATATAATTATTTTAATTTATCCCATATATGTCGCCAGGGTGAAAATGCAGTTGACACGGCCCCTGTTAAAACTTAACCTCTAACTTTTCGAACACAAGATATAGTACTCACCAAAAGCACTTCCTACCTCTTTGGTGACGTCATAGCTATACATAAAGTAAATCTAAAAACGACTACATCACAAAGGGACTAGCTGAATTATGAATAGTGCTCCATTCCACGTTATATCTAATGTTAAAGACGAGATTTCGTTTCAAGAGGCCTCCCTGGATATCTGGGATAAAAAATATCGTCTGAAGAGTAAAAACGGCGAAATCCTTGATCACGATATAGATAATACCTATCAGCGCGTCGCCCAGGCATTAGCAGAAGTGGAAGATTCACCGGAAAAGCGTGAATTCTGGCACAAGCAGTTTCTCTGGGCCCTGCGACATGGCGCGATTCCGGCCGGCCGCATTACATCAAATGCCGGTGCCCAGGAGCATAAACCGGCAACATCAACCATAAATTGCACGGTTTCAGGTGCCATAGAAGACTCCATGGACGGCATTTTAAACAAGGTCCACGAGGCTGGCCTGACACTGAAGGCTGGCTGTGGTATCGGTTATGAGTTTTCGACCTTACGCCCCAAAGGCGGATACGTTTCGGGGGCCGGTGCCTATACATCTGGCCCACTATCCTTTATGGATATCTATGACAAGATGTGTTTTACCGTCTCGTCAGCCGGTGGCCGTCGTGGGGCACAAATGGGCACCTTTGATATTGGTCACCCCGATGTGATTGAATTTATTAAGGCCAAACGGGAAGACGGGCGTCTACGTCAATTCAACCTGTCGCTATTAATTACCCATGAATTCATGGAAGCGGTTAAGGAAGACGGCCAATGGGCACTGGCCTTCCCACTCAAGCGCAGTGAGGCCGAAGGTCTCGACCTGAATGACAAGAACCTGATTGTCTGGCGCGACTGGCCTACGACCGGCAGTTATCTGAGTAATAGCAATGGTCTTGTTGCCTGTAAAATCGAGCGCACCATCCCTGCCCGTCGGCTATGGGATATTATCATGTCCTCTACCTATGACTTTGCCGAGCCAGGCTTCATTCTCATCGACAAGGTCAATGAAATGAACAATAACTGGTTCTGTGAAAATATTCGTGCTACTAACCCCTGTGGCGAACAGCCGCTACCCCCTTATGGTTCATGCCTGCTGGGTTCAATTAACCTGACCAAGTTTGTCCGTAACCCATTTACACCGCAGGCCATCTTTGACTGGAAGGAATTCCGCAAGACCGTCGCCATTTTCACCCGCATGCTCGATAATGTTGTTGAAATCAATGGCCTGCCCCTTTACGAGCAGCATGAAGAGATCATGGACAAACGCCGTCACGGTATGGGATACCTAGGCTTAGGCTCGACCATGACCATGCTATGTATGAAATACGGTAATAAGGATTCTTTAGCATTCACTGAGCAGGTCACACGCGAAATGGCCCACGTTGGCTGGCAAATGGCCCTTGATCTGGCTAAGGAAAAAGGCGCTGCCCCAATCCTAGAACAGGAATTCAGTGTTGATTCCGCCATGTTACGTAAACGCCCGGAAATGCTCCGCGATGGCTTCAAGGTCGGCGATAAGGTCAAAGGCAGGGTATTGCATGCCAAGTACAGCCGCTACATGCAAAAACTCACCGAAATTGATCCTCAGCTGGTAGAGAATCTGGCTAAATATGGAGCACGCTTTACTCACCATACCTCTATTGCTCCTACAGGTACAATCTCACTGTCATTGGCAAATAATGCCAGCAATGGTATAGAACCCAGCTTCGCCCACCATTATTTTCGCAATGTGATACGCGAAGGCAAAAAAACCAAGGAAAAGGTTGATGTCTATTCTTATGAAATGCTGGCCTATCGAACCCTGATAAATCAAAAGGCACAACCCCACTCGGATAATCCGGTTGAGGCATTACCTGATTATTTTATCTCGGCCGACAATATTTCACCCAAGGAACATGTCGACGTCCAGGCCGCTGCCCAGAAATGGATTGACTCCTCCATCTCTAAAACGGCCAATGTCCCTACCGAGTATCCGTTTGAAGATTTTAAGGATATCTATATGTATGCCTATGACCAGGGTCTCAAAGGTTGCACAACCTTTCGTTTCAACCCAGAGGCCTTTCAGGGAGTGCTTGTTAAAGAACAAGATCTCGCTGACACCACCTATCGCTTCACCCTTGAAGATGGCACGGTAGTTGAGGCCAAAGGTAATGAAGAAATTGAATATGATGGTGAAACACATTCAGCGGCTAATCTCTATGACGCATTAAAAGAAGGCTATTACGGAAAGTTCTAGCCCCTCTCAATGCGACTAATAACCAGGCCATAGAATAATTCAGGAATACATTGACCATGACTATAAAAATTGATCACAAGATTGTTGATTACAACGTTGTAAAGGACACTGCAAACCAGAAAGATGCCACTAAGAAAGTCGATGAACTTTCATCAACAGGCAATATTATACACATGCACGAAAAGCTCGAGCGGCCCGATATACTGCTCGGTTCTACCTACAAGATTAAAACTCCACTCACTGAACATGCCCTCTATGTAACGATCAATGACGTCATCCTTAATCAGGGTACCGAGCACGAATTACGGCGTCCATTTGAGGTCTTTATAAACTCCAAAAACATGGACCATTTTCAATGGATAGTCGCACTGACCCGAATTATTTCTGCTGTCTTCCGTAAGGGTGGCGATGTCACTTTCCTCGTTGAGGAATTGCGCTCGGTATTTGATCCCCGTG
>CAZYTT010000105.1:0-6461 GCA_964650235.1 uncultured Gammaproteobacteria bacterium
CCCCCCCTTGGTTACACGCATCCTCCGGATTAGTCTAACGCATGGTCGTCTCTATAATTGAAGCATTTAAAATGTCATTTGCAGCAGTAGCAGCTTGTCCGGCACGGTTTTGAACCACTGGCCCGGGTATGACATCGGATTTGTGTCGGGTTAACGGCATCACATGACTATGATCGGGTGCTGAGGGGGCTGGCAACTGGACAACGAATTCAGACCGGGAATCCCGTCCAGTTTCTTTACTGTCCATCAGCGCTGAATTAACTACATCATCAGCGGTAATATTATCCGGCGTTGTCAGATTACTGTCCGGAATCAAGGAATCAGTCGAAGGCGGTAAGGCATAAGATGCCGTCGTCACCCCGGGTAATTGTATTGGTACTGGCTCAGTTACATCGCCCGGAATATCGTTCAAAATAGAGCTAGCTATAGCGATAGACACAGGCCTGTGCGGGGGCGAAATGCTCCAGCCAGGCATCGCTGCCGACCCAACGACAGGCATTCCAACAGACCCAATTACCAGCTGATTATTGCCTTGCGACTGCCTGGTCCGTCCGGACAGAGGTGAAAGACCAGGGACCGCTGGATCACCCGACAGACGACCGACCTCGGTTAACTGTGTAATAGACGTCTCGAGAATGATCTCCGAGTCATCAAGATAACAGCGATTAAAAACTCTTCGAGCAGGCCCCATAAGTGCAGGCAAGGGCTGCCTGTCACAGCAGTCGCCAGCAATAATGGTCGCCACCTCGTCGACCCAGAAGGCCACCAGTGCCTCACCATGCCGGCCCAGCATCACTATACCGGACTGACTATCATCCCGAAATGGCAAGGAAAACCTAGACCGCAGGTCATAGCAGGTCGCCAATTCACCCTGAAAGTTAAATACCCCGACAACATCTTCACCACTGAAGGGCAAGCGACTAAAATGCGGCGGTCTGATCAACCCACAGACCTGAACAGTGGGTAGACAACACTGATAAGGGTACACCGTAAAGCGCAATAAACTACCGGCTACCGGTGCTTTATAGTTTAGTTGTTCAGCGTCCATCTGTTACCCTGTTGCTCCACTAATCATTAGTGTCGCCATCCCGAATCTCGCCCTAGGCAAACAGATTACGACATGAACTCCCCTATGCGACGACGTCTTCGCCACCAGCGTCGTTTGCCAGCTGCCAATCGATAACTGACCCCTGTACCGGCCCAGACCTCGGCAGCTGACAATTGAACCTGCCCACCCAACGCGGCCCGACGACCCCGTAATAGGCTATATATCGGCACCAGCCATTGTTCACTGAATTCAGCCAAAACGGCACCAGGCTGGTCTATTTGCGGGGAAAAGCAGTGCGGCTGACACAGTACCCACCCATTCAAATCCGGAGTAGTCCACAGCTGTTCCGCACTGGCAGGCGCTGCTTCATTGGTACAATCCACCAGTTGTGCCAGCCCGCGGACCACCGGGTCATCACTCAAGACCCGCGCCCACGGCCAGGTCAGGGTCGTATTGTTGCAATCCAGATTGCAATCCAGCTCGCCCTCGCCCCAGACCCAGAGGCTATTAACCGTGGCCAACCCACTCGCCTCACGCTGATTATTTACATCGCTTTGAAACAATAACATCTGGATTTCATTAATGATTTTTCTCCAATAGGTGGCCTGGTGACCGCTGATAGCTACGTCTAACAGGTTGCACCCCACCGCCTGCTGAGGACTGTGTGAGACGATACCGGCATCCGACTGCAACACCAGATACCAGCGCTGCGGGTCGCCGACCTGAAGTTGCCAGGACTCGTTACTGAACTGGTGGTTAATTTCATCACAGAGTCGTTGAGCCTGAGCCAGGTCCAGGCTATCAAATGACGTCGCCTGGAGCCGCAGGCAATCACGATCAGCCGCCAGATTGACTGGATCAGCCCGCAAGACTGGCCCACTGGGTCGTACACCAAAATCGAACAGATAGCTCAGGGCTGCAACTGGAGGCCTTCCGGCCTGGCCCGATTGTGACCACACCAGATCAGCAACTGAGTCACCCGGCTGACTAATGTGCTCGGCCAGCGTTAACCACCACTCCAGCGGCTCAAGTGTTGAAGAGGCCGGTGTATTGGCCAGCTCGGTTGTATGCTCGAGTAGGCCGGGATAGACCAGACTAAGTTGATAACTCATAACAGATGGAAAAAATCCTAATTATAAATGGGTAATTAACGGGTCAATTAACTGGCCCCTGTGCCTCGGGGTTTATAACGACGATTCGCTATTATCATTGCGACTGATCGCCTCTACAATCTAACCTAGCGACACGTTAATCGAAACTGTTGGCCAAAGACAAGGCTAGTCTACTCCCAAACCCAAGCATACAGCGTTTACCGTCATTGAAGTTGTCATTGCGATGGCCTTTTTATCGTTACTGGGCGCGGTTGCCATCCCGGCCTGGCAACAACGCATCTCGACCCAGCGCCTGACTCAACTGACCGAAAACCTGGTCCAGGATCTGCGTAGCGCCCGCCACCTGTCACTACTGCACAATACCGCCTACTACATCCATTTCGACACCACTATGGGTACTAGTGTGGGAACCAGTTTGGGCACCACTGTAGGTGCCACGACCACTGGCGATAACTGATGCAGCATCCTCAGCCCCGCCCCAACCTGTCACTGCCCACCCTATCTATCCCCATAAAACTTTAGACCATGATTAGCATCAAAAATACTGTGAAAGCTATCAATAGCAATTTGTGACACTTTATATAATACTGTAATCATATTAATTCGACTCCTTTAAGCACCTGAAACCTATGACCCTAATTACTATACTGATTAAAAAACATCGACTTCATTTCAATCTCCTCGCCATAATAACCATCCTGCTGTTATCACTTTCACTGCCAGCAGTAGCCAGTGAGATTATCAAGAGCCCCTATGACAACCGCGATTATGATGCTGTAACGCTTTCAAATGGTCTGCGGGTAATACTGGTATCAGACCCGGACGCCGACAAGGCGGCTGCCAGCATGGATGTCGGGGTCGGCTATTTTCAGGATCCGAAAGATCGTCCCGGCCTGGCTCACTTCCTCGAACACATGCTGTTTCTGGGCACGAAGAAATATCCCGATGCCGATAGCTATAAAGACTTCATCAGTAATCATGGCGGGGCTAACAACGCCTTCACCGCGAGTGAACACACCAATTATTTTTTTGACATCGACAATGACAATCTTGATGAGGCCCTCGATCGTTTCGCCCAGTTCTTTATCGCGCCGCTGTTTAATGAAGACTATGTTCAACGCGAGATGAATGCTGTCGACTCCGAGTATCGTCTGAAAATCAAGGATGACGGTCGCCGAATTTATGAAGTCTATAAGGCAACAGCTAACCCCGAACACCCCTTCAGCAAATTCTCCGTGGGTAATCTTGACAGCCTGAAGAACAGGCCCGGCAAACCAACGCGCGCAGCCTTGCTGGATTTTTATCAATCCTATTATTCAGCCAACATGATGACACTGGCTGTCGTCAGCAAGGAATCCATCGCCAACCTGAAAAAAATGGTGCAACGTTTTGCGGCCGTTGCCAATCACCAGGTCGTAATCCCCGAAGTCAAGACGCCCTTATTCAATCAGCAACAGGTACAGATCAATATTGTCCCGCTACAGAAAATACGCACACTGACAATGAGTTTCACCACACCGTGGCACGAAAGCTTTTATCAGGAAAAACCGTTTGAACTCCTGGCCCATCTGCTCGGCGATGAAGGTGAAAAGAGCCTGCATGCCCTGTTAAAGGATCACGGCTGGATTAATTCATTGTCGGCGGGCAGTGGCGCCATGGCCAACAACTTCACCACCTTTGACATCGATATTGATCTGACCGAAGAGGGGCTGAAACACAGGGACGAGATTGTGCAGCTGGCCTTTCAGGCGATTAAATTGGTACGTACCAAAGGGATTAAGCGTCAAATTCACCAGGACATCCAGAAGATCAATGAACTCGGATTCCGCTTCAAGGAAAAGGGTCGACCGACCTCTGAGGCATTAATGCTCGCCAGCAACCTCCAGCATTTTTCACCCCAGATGATATTAAAAGGGCCCTATATCGCCGAGTCATTTCCAGAAAAACGCATCAGGGCAATCCTGAAAGACCTCAGCGTTGAAAATCTACGCCTGACGATTGTTGCACCCGCTCTCAAGACAGACAAGGTAGAACCCTACTATGACACCCCCTATGGTGTACAGGCCATTGCGGATGACCGGCTCAAGGCCTGGCAGTCCGTGGGCCTCAATAATGACCTGGTCATTCCACCCCCCAATCCATTTATACCAGACGACACGACAATTCTTACCCAGGCATCAGGTCAGGAGATCCCTGAAATGATTATCGACAAACCTGATATAGCGGTCTGGCACAAACAGACTGACGAATTCAGGACACCCAAGGCTGATATTAGTCTGGGGCTAACCACAGCTATAGCCGCAGATACCTTACATCATAGCCTCCAGACATCACTCTTTACGTCCCTGATAAACGATGCCCTCAATGCCTTTGCATACCCTGCCCAGGTGGCGGATCTGAGCTATCACGTCACCCGAATTGACCAAGGTATTGGTTTTACCGTCAGTGGTTATAATGACAAACAGAATATATTGATAAAACAGATTATCGATACCCTGCTTAACGACAAGATTGATCCCGAGCGCCTGGCCGTTATCAAGGAACGGATGAAAAAGAACTGGGAAAACTCCCATCTTGATCGTCCCTACCAGCAGTTAAGTCGTGGCCTGGCCCGGCTATTGAACCCCAATGCCTGGATGCCGGATGCCTATCTGCAGGTCATCGATTCGATCTCGATCAATGACCTCGTGCAGCATATCAAGGCCCTGAAACAATCCGCCCATATCAATATGCTGATTCATGGCAATATTGACAAAGCCGAGGCCAGGACGATGGCCACTGCCATCACTCAACGACTGCGTAAACACATCAAACCAGATACCGATCTGGCCAGTCACACGGTTCAGCTCAGGGCCACAGCCAGCCCGCAACGATTCAATATGACCATCGATCATAATGACTCTGCCATTATTGATTTCTATCAGGCCCCTGATGACACCACAGCGACCCAGGCCCGCAACCTGTTACTGTTACAAACCCTTGAAAACCCCTTTTTCAATGAGCTCCGAACGGCTGATCAGCTCGGTTATGTCGTCTATACCGCCCTGAGTCAAAACCTGCGTTTACCGGGACTCCGCTTTGTTATTCAGTCACCGGTAAAAGGGCCCGAGGCCTTAATTACCAGAATCAATAGCTTTATTGACGAACAATATGAGCAGGTCAAAACGATGGATGAAGCAACGCTGGAAAAATTCAAGCAGGCCATATTGACCCGGATACTGGAGAGGGATAAACGCCTGAGTGAACGGACACAACGCTACCGTCATTCACTAGCGCTCAAATACCTGAATTTTAATCATCGCCAGGAACTCGCAACGGCAATTCGTGCACTGAACCGCGAGGATATCAGCGAATACTATTACACCCTGCTCCTGGCCCCGGAGAAAAGACAGCTGATCCTTACATCCACCGGCGAGGCCCACAGGAATGAACAGCCTGCAGCAGCGATTACCGAACTGGATTCGACGTCAATCCAGGCCTTCAGAAAGGAACAGCTCGACTACAGCCTTTAGACAAGAGTGTGTAAAAAAACCAGTACAGGTAAAGACCAGCACATGAAGTCACCCAGTGTTGGTGGCAGAAAATAGTTGCCCAGTGAATAGGTAGTGAATAATTGAGCCTGGAGAATTTTAACCAGGAATATTACTGATTCAACGCCCGCTCCTGGCGTTGATAACGTTGTTGCAGTATATTCTCTACGTTTCTTGCCTCCTGCAACACCTCCACGGCATGCAGGATTGGAAGCGGTTCGGCCAATAACGCCTCGGCCCTTGACATCGGAACACCAATAGCAGCTACCGGTTTAACAGCGCGCGGCATCGATGTAACATTTTTATTGGCATCAATTACCATAGTAATACTGTCACCATCGCGATTGTCCTTATTGGAAAAATGCCAGATACCCTGATCATCCTGCCATTTATAGACGGTCACCCCATTTTTACTTTGAGGCGATGTACTACTCACTTTACTCATCGGCAATAGTTCGTCTAGCGTAGTGCTACCAGGCAGGTTGAGATTAGGCATCTTCAACTCAGATACCGTCATCATTGGCCGACCGTATTTATCTTTCATAACAAAGGGCAATACGCAGGCTAGGACGACAAGCGTGATTAATAAGCGGTAATAGAGTTTTTTCATAGAGAGACTCCGTGTCAATGACAGCCGATGAATCACATAACCTGGGAAATGGCAATATAAGGGATATAACGGCCTGTCAGGGACAAACCTAAAGGTGGCCCAATCGCCAGAACCGCTGCAATTTACTCGTTATCGGTGCGAACGCTAACAGTGAGATCAAC
>CAZYTT010000106.1:0-6435 GCA_964650235.1 uncultured Gammaproteobacteria bacterium
GTGAATATCTCGGCGGTACTGTTCAGGTTATTCCCCATATTACCGATGAGATCAAACGTCATGTTATGGCCGGTATTGGCGATGCCGATGTTGCGCTGGTAGAGATTGGAGGCACGGTTGGTGATATCGAGTCATTACCGTTTATGGAGGCCATAAGACAGCTGGGGCTGGAACAGGGGCCAGGGAATGCCATCTTTATACATTTGACACTCGTGCCATACATCCCCTCTGCGGGAGAAATCAAGACCAAACCAACCCAACACTCAGTTAAAGAGCTACGGTCTATTGGTATCCAGCCTGATATCTTGCTGTGCCGGGCCGACCGACCACTACCCGATGATGAGCGGCGCAAGATAGCACTGTTTACAAATGTCTCGGAACGGGCGGTGATCTCTGCCGTCGATGCGGACTCTATCTACAAGATCCCGCTGCTATTTCATGAGCAGGAACTAGACGATATTGTGGCTGAGGCCCTGCGTCTGGATGTGAAGCCAGCCGATCTGCATGAATGGCAGCACATTGTTGATCAACTGGAAAACCCCACGGGTACTGTTACAGTGGCTATGGTGGGTAAGTACATAGAACTGACTGATTCCTATAAGTCATTGTCAGAGGCACTGGTTCATGCCGGTATCCACACCTCAACGCGAGTTTATATTACCTATTATGATGCCGAGACGCTGGAGCAAAATGGGGCGGATTGCCTGATTGGTGTCGATGCCATCCTGGTACCGGGCGGATTTGGTGAGCGTGGTATAGAGGGCAAGATTGCTGCGATACGCTATGCCCGGGAACATAAAATCCCTTATTTAGGTATTTGCCTGGGTATGCAACTGGTTGTTATAGAATATGCCCGCAATATTGCTGATATGGCGGGTGCCCACAGTACCGAATTTAATCATGACACCCACTATCCTGTCATTGCCCTGATAACGGAATGGATTACGGCTGAGGGTAAGATTGAGGAGCGGAGTAACGAGTCAGACCTGGGGGGTACCATGCGGCTGGGGGCCCAGGAGTGTCGGCTGATGCCAGGCGCTAGGGTACAGCAGGCCTATGGTCAGGATGTTATCTATGAACGTCATCGTCATCGCTATGAGGTCAACAATCAGTTTGTCGAGCAACTGGAACAGGCCGGGTTAATGATTTCTGGACGCTCAATGGATGGTGAGCTGGTTGAGGTTGTTGAGCTGGCAGATCACCCCTGGTTTGTCGCTACCCAGTTCCATCCTGAATTTACATCAAACCCTCGTGATGGCCACCCACTCTTTAGTGGTTACATTAATGCGGCGAGAAAACTTAAAGAACAACAGGAAGATAGGGTGGTTAATTCATGAGATTAATAGCAGGCGAGAACGGTTTTGATGTCGGCCTGGAGCAGCCGTTTTTTCTCATCGCTGGGACCTGTGTGATCGAGAGTGAAAAAATGACACTGGAGACTGCGGTTACACTGAAGGCGATAACGGATCGCCTGGGTATACCATTTATCTATAAGTCTTCGTTTGATAAGGCTAATCGCTCATCGAGCCAGAGTTATCGTGGGCCTGGCATCGAGGCAGGTCTGCGCATTCTGGAGCAGGTGCGTGAACAGGTCGGCGTGCCAGTGCTGACCGATGTTCATGAGGATACCCCGCTAAATGAAGTGGCTGCAGTGGTTGATGTCCTGCAAACTCCGGCTTTTCTTGTTCGACAGACAAATTTTATCCAGAATGTCGCGCGACAGGGTAGGCCCGTTAATATTAAAAAGGGGCAATTCCAAGCACCGTGGGATATGCAGCATGTGGTTGCCAAGGCGGTTGATACGGGTAATGACAAGATCATGGTGTGTGAGCGTGGGGTGTCGTTTGGATATAATACCCTGGTCTCTGACATGCGGGGTCTGGCCATCATGCGAGATACCGGTTGCCCGGTTGTCTATGACGCGACCCATTCGGTTCAGCAGCCAGGTGGTCAGGGTGCGACTTCGGGTGGGCAGCGTGAATTTGTACCGGTATTGGCCCGCGCCGCTGTTGCTGCCGGGGTGTCGGGGTTGTTCATGGAGACTCATCCTGATCCTGAAAATGCCCTCAGCGATGGACCGAATTCCTGGCCGCTGGCTAAGCTGGAGGCCTTATTGGCGACATTGAAGCGTCTTGATCAGGACGTCAAGCAAATGGGCTTTATCGAATCCGTTAACTAATCCCAGGGGTCTGGTCATTGGGTGCTGGCCCCATTAATCAGGTGCTACCTCGTTTTGGCCTGATCGTTATTTGTAGCTTGCTGTGAACAGATGCCAATATCCCTGATTTTGCCAACGTTTTGTCCTGCATTGAGAAATTCTATAAAAGGCGTAGAATATGCGCCTTTCGTTGGCCGTGATCGGGCGTTAAAGCTATGACTTCCTATGCAATCAGGTCGGGAGTCGCCCATCCGTATCAGTTGCCCCCTATTGCGACGGGGTTCAAGGTCAAGGCAGATTCAGGCAGGGAGGTATGCTGTGAACGAAATTTTGTGTGTTGGTTTTCTGTGGGAGAAAACTTTAACAACTTAAACCAAGTATATGTAAGGTAGAGCAAATTAGTATGTCAAAAATTGTTTCAGTAAAGGGCCGGGAAGTTATCGATTCACGTGGAAATCCAACGGTAGAGGCCGACGTTATACTCGAATCCGGGGCGATGGGCCGAGCTGCCGTGCCTTCCGGCGCATCAACGGGATCACGTGAGGCGGTTGAATTGCGTGATGATGATGCCGGGCGATTTGTTGGTAAGGGTGTTTTAAAGGCTGTAACTAATGTTAACGGTGAGTTGGCCAAGGCTGTGATTGGTCATTCTGCTGCTGACCAGCAGGCGATTGATCAGATCATGATCGACATGGATGGGACTGATAATAAAGGTCGTCTGGGCGCCAATGCCATTCTGGCGATATCTCTTGCCACTGCTCGAGCCGCAGCAGCTGAGGCTGGTCAGCCACTATATCAATATCTGGCTGAAAAAGATGGAATAAGACTACCGGTGCCAATGATGAATGTTATCAATGGCGGTGCCCATGCTGAAAACAGCATCGATATGCAGGAATTTATGATTATGCCAGTAGGCGCTTCATCCCTGAGTGAGGCCATACGCATTGGTGCTGAAGTCTTTCATACCCTGAAAAAGGTATTAAGTAAGCGGGGCCTGAATACAGCGGTTGGTGATGAGGGTGGTTTTGCACCAAACCTGCCATCCAATGAGGCAGCAATAGAAATTATCCTTGAGGCTATCGATCAGGCTGGCTATAAGGCCGGTAAGGATGTCTATATTGCCCTTGATCCTGCCAGTTCTGAATTTTATAAAGACGGTCGTTATCATCTAGCATCAGAAGGTAAGCAATTGACATCCGCAGAATTTGTCGACTATCTGGCGGATTGGGTTGATCGTTATCCTATCATTTCCATTGAAGATGGAATGGCAGAAGATGACTGGGAAGGCTGGGGAATATTGACTAAACGTCTGGCTAATAAAGTACAGTTAGTTGGTGATGACCTGTTCGTAACCAATACCAGAATATTGAAAGAGGGTATTGAAAAAGGTATTGCCAATTCGATCCTGATCAAGGTAAATCAAATCGGTACATTGACTGAATCTATGGCGGCTATCCATATGGCAATAGACGCCGATTATACGGCAGTTATCTCGCATCGATCGGGTGAGACTGAAGATAGTTTTATTGCTGATCTGGCTGCGGCAACCGGTACCGGTCAGATCAAGACCGGGTCAATGTCTCGCTCTGATCGTGTAGCCAAGTATAATCAGCTGCTGCGAATTGAAGAGGCCCTGGGTGATCAGGCGCAATTTGCTGGTCGTGATGCCTTCCCGATGTTTTCTCAACGCTAAGCGGGCATTAGCTCGAATAACTCTCACTGCGCGTGTTGATGAAGCCCGATCCTGTCAACACGCGCCATCTTTCCCGGTTATCCTGGTGAACAGGGTGCCATGAAGCTCCTGTTTGTCCTGTTATTGATCCTTATGCTGTTCCTGCAGTTTCGTCTCTGGTTCGGCGATGGTGGATATATAGAAATCAAGGAATTACAGCAAATAGTTGATATGCAACGTGAGCGCAATGTCGCGTTGAAAGGGCGCAACGCTACACTGGCTGCCGAGGTGCATGACCTCAAAACTGGTGTTGATGCCATTGAGGAGCGTGCCCGCACAGACCTTGGGATGATTAAAAAAGGTGAGACCTTCTTTCAGACCGTTGAAGATGAACCGGCTGCCTCGCGTTAACCACGTATGTTCTGGATACTGTTAGTATCGGAACGCCTGGTGTAAAACAGGCTGGTTGATCTCCTTCAAGACAGGTCAATAATCATTAGAATGGCGACGGAATCTCACGGTGTATAGCATCTAGCTCTGCCAGGATCTCATCGGATAATGTAAGATCGATAGCCTCTATATTGGTTTTTAACTGGGTCATATTAGTTGCGCCGATGAGGGTTGATGCGGTGAAGGGCCTGCTGTTCACAAAAGCAATCGCCATCTGACAGACGTCAATATTATGTTTATTTGCCAATGCTATATAACGTTCAATGGCTTTATCCGTTAGCGGGTGAAGTCGGTGTTCCGCCCGTGTCTCGATACTCAACCTTGCCCCATCGGGTCGGGCACCATGGAGATATTTGCCACTTATCATCCCGCGTGTCAGCGGTGACCAGGCCAGTAGCCCAATATTCTCATTCAGAGCAACCTCACTGAGGTCTGGTTCAAAGTGGCGACAGAGTAACGAATATTCATTCTGGATCGAAACTGCACGTGGTAGATCATATTGCTGTGCGAGTTGCAGCCACTTGGTGATTCCCCAAGCGGTCTCATTGGATAGACCAAAATGACGGATTTTTCCTTCGTTAATAAATTGTTGTAGAGTTGTTAATACCTCAAGAAAGTTATCACATTCTTTTTGACTATCAAAAACGGGTGCGAAACCCCAGGTTTTACCAAAATGATAGGAGCCACGATTGGGCCAGTGTAACTGATAGAGGTCAATATGGTCAGTTTGCAGGCGCTTGAGGCTGTCCTCTAGCGCTAGCCGTAAATTTTTACGGTTGATGATCGCTCCATCACGTATCCAGTCTGCAGGACCGGAGATCTTGGAGGCGAGTATTACCTTATTGCGCGATTTACGTGAGCTGAACCAGTTACCTATGATTGTTTCGGTAGTGCCAAAGGTTGTTGCTGACGGTGGAATTGCATACATCTCTGCCGTATCAAAAAAATTGATGCCACGTTCGATGGCATAGTCCATCTGTTCAAAGCCTTCCTCCTGGGAATTCTGTAATCCCCAGGTCATCGTACCAAGTCCGATAAGGCTGATATCAAGACTGGTTTGGCCTAATCTGCGATAGTCCATTTTTCTCTCTCTAAGAAGTGTCATATAACGACTGGCTTGAATATTACCACCAGCGACGGTCTAATATGGAGTAGCCTCTAACAAGCGTAAAAGATTGCTGGGATTATAAGATTTAACTCCTTCCTGAATAATGTGGCGGAATTAATTGATGGAAACTGAATTTAAATATAATTTAATGGCGTTATTGATGGGTTTGGTCGTGTTTTGTTTGCCCGTCGTTGCCTTGCACGCCGATGATTATAATGCATCACTATCAGCCGCTCGAACGAAATTTCTACAGGGTGTTGATGGAGATCAGCATGCAGTTCGTGATGCAACACGACAGTTTAAGAAACTGAGTCATTTAAATCTACGAGAGCCAGTTTTAATGGCCTATCTTGGTGCCTGTGAAACACTAAAGGGCAGGGATGCGGCAAACAATCTTAATAAACGTCGGCTGACAACTGACGGAATTAATCAGGTAGATCGGGCATTAAAGTTGTTAGATGATACAACTGATTACCCGCCAGATAGAAGACTGGATACACAGTTAGTCGCGGCTAATTCCTTTATTCATATCCCGGCCTTTTTTAATCGCTATCAAAAGGGGCGGCTTTTAATTGAACAAATCCTTGCTGACAGTAATTTTGATTTAATGGCGGCTGGATTCAGGGCGGCTACCTATATGGCTGCGGCACTGGTGGCTCAAGGTGATAACGATGAAACGGCCTATCGCAAATTTATCGAATTAACGTTGGCCGCCGATCCGACCAGGCGCGATGGCCGCATGGCCGTGAAGTTACGTGATGAGTACAGTCGCTAGCCGATTTATTTAAATTGACCAAATGGCCCTCTATTAAATCCTTGTTAGGTTCTCAGGCCTCAGGTTGAAGGATTACTTTAGGGAGAGCATATTTTGATTCCTTACCGCGCTCAATTTATTGGAAATGTACGAATGTTGGTGTCGCTGTGATGATAATTTAGAATGAGGTGTTTGTTATAACCAGATGGCATCAGAGTTAATGTATCGACTTTTAAATTATAAGGGGCTGTCCTAGATAATACATAAAATGTACTATCGAGGACAGTATGAGA
>CAZYTT010000107.1:0-6393 GCA_964650235.1 uncultured Gammaproteobacteria bacterium
TTTCTCATACTGTCCTCGATAGTACATTTTATGTATTATCTAGGACAGCCCCAAAGGTTTTCTTAAAGCTTCCTCTGTCCTCTGGGCTATCTGGGGCCTTGTACATGTCTTCGCGGGCATCATGATTCTTTCAAGCGAAACCACGGCAGGTTTTCAGGCCATCGCCGACGCGGTTTCACCCGGCGACCTGGCGATGGACTATCCAGCTGAGGTGGGTGGCGTGCTGGGACAGCATGCCTGGAATCTGGCCTGGTTTGGTCTGGCGACCATTATTGGCGGGATTTTTATCTGGCGCGGCAATATGACGGCAATTTGGGTCACAGCGATGGTTGGTGGTCTGGCTGACTTAGGCTATTTCATGTTTATCGATCTGGCGGGATTTGCCAAATTTGTCCCCGGTACAGTGATGACGCTGGTATCAGCCACGGCGATCATTTTGAGTGGTTGGGTCTGGATGTCTAACCGTACTCTCTGAATGAGATTCCGTCGCAGGAAACAATTTGAACGGCTGTTTATGGATCAAACAAGCCAACAAAGCAGGCACACTCAAGGTCAAAGATCCTGTATTTGCAGGCAAACAGTTTCTCGCACTGATCGAGAACTGTGCCTTATGGCCACAACTTTATGATTACTACCCGGTGTCCAGACAAAAAAGCATAGTAAAAATTTACCGAAGCCGCCATCACTATGTTCATGAATACCTATAAGGCATAACCCATTATTACGAAATTAAGATAATGAAATTCACGGAGGGCTTGTTTCCTTGGTTCTCAGAAATTCAAGTTAAGTTTAAGCAAAGAGGCAATGCGTTCTAACCATGCGCTCCACTCTACCGTAATTTCGCTTCGCTTCATTGCGGCAAGTGAGCTTGGTCGTTAACGTCCGTTTTCAGTGATGCTGGCAATTTCCGCAGTGTGACTTGACCAGCCGAAATTGGCCGTACGCAGTTGATTGGTTATTAAAAACTAACTTCTGCTTACGCTGTATAGCTGTCAATTTCGTAGTTATAATGAACAGCACACGATGCACCAATCTTGACTATCGACGCATCAGCCGCTGGGAGCATGAAGCCATACTGGATAGACTAGATACCAGAATGGAACGTGAACCTTACATGATGAAAATCAGGCGTTCGACGGTGGAGCACCCGTTTGGAACGATCAAAGCCTGGATTGGATCGACTCACTTCCTGATGAAAACGAAGGAGCGAGTTAGTGCGGAAATGAGCCTGTATGTCTTGGCATATAATCTGAATCGAGTGATCAAGATAATGGGAGCTGTTCAGTTAATAGAAGCAATGCAGCAGATATAAGGGTGTTACAGTTTGATATAATCTTTGTTGACGTATCAGATTATGTTTAACAAAAAGTAAACATGCTATAGATGATCCAGCAAAATATTGAGACGGTTTGATGCTATTGTATAACCTGAAGCTGAGTTTTCACACGACCTGGGTCGACAGCTGACATGATAGAATATGATTAATTAATCAGCAGACCAAAAGTACTTGTACTTTTCTGACAGGAAGCTATCGACCCTAAGTCGACCTCTGTAGTCTTTCTGTTCAAATGAACGGATCACATCAAAGCGGACATTCATATTATAAATATTAGTACCCATACACATTAGTCAATTTCTGTTTGATAAAGACGATATCCTAGTAATATAGAGTGAGATAATTAAGGTGTCTCGATTTGCTTGTGGATAAGCTCACTTAATTTCTGTCATCAGTAATACAAGCAATGTTTTACCTAGATAGATTGTATATTGATATTGAGATATCGGAATGAATGGAAATATAGAGCCCCCCCCCTGGATATAACCTATCCCAAGGGGGTAGAAGGCAGATAAATAGATAATGGAGGCACTCAAACGACCTGAGCTCAATCTCTCTTTTTAGCTAGAATTTCATCGATAGCACTTACTATCTCTAAGCATTTTTTCGGATCAAGCGCATCGGATTGAGGAGAAGAAAATCTACCTGAGTCATTATCAAAATACTGACCGGTAGAAGATGCGAATTCATCATTTAGGGCAACTCGGACGAGTATATCTGAACCAACTCGGATATCTTTTCCAGGTGTGTTAAATCCTTCTTTCACCATTTTAGTTGCCAACAGAGAACCGGGATTCACAGCAATAATCACGGGCCCTTTTTCTTTTAGCGACAATGCCAAGCTACGCGACCACATAGTAAGAGCGAGCTTACTTTGTGCGTAAGCTGAGAAGTCGTCAGCTAATTTTATTCGACCAGACAGTGCATCTATATCGACTGACGCTTGTGCTGCAGAAGAGAGATTGATTACCCGCCCAGATGCACCCATCAAAGACAATATCGCCTTAGTCAATAAGTAAGGGGCTATGGTATTCACCACAAAACGGACATCTTGCCCGTCTGATGCGTTGGGGTTGGGCGTTTTAAAAACACCAGCGTTATTAATTAATACATCAAGTTTTTCGTGACGCTCGCTTACTGCTTTTGCGAATACTCTCACATCAGTTAAACGAGAAAGATCAGCAACGTAGGTTTCAATGTTTCCCGCCTCACACAACTCTGACAGTACTTTTTTAGTGTTTTCAACCTTTTTTGGATTGCGCCCATGTAGTAAAACCTTATGCCCTTGTGATATTAGAGCCTTAGCTGTTTCCAAACCGATTCCATCGGTTGATCCAGTAATTAAAATAGTCTTTTGCATGACATTGTCTCGCTAATCTGAGGTCGTCGATCCAGGAAATTCAGGTAAAACCTCTTTCGCCAAACGCTCTAATGTTGTTCTGATATCTGCCTGGTTAAACCGCAAGTTCAGTGCAACATGGTTGATACCTATCTCTTCTAATGACTTCAAGTGTGATCTTAAATGATTTACACCGGAGCGAAACCCAAGATGAATAGGTTGCGGCGGAACATCCGGCTCGTCTACCAAATCAATATATAGTGACTGCACTACAGGTTTCCCTGGCTGACCTACCTTTTCTATTCGATTTCGCCAATCGTTGATGATACGTGCTTGCACATCGATACGTCGTGGATAGATAATCCAACCTTCACAATTGCGTGCAATCCAGTCGGGATCTTGTTGGCTACCGCCGGTTATCAGCATCGGCAGTTTTCCATCGATTGGTTTGGGTAGCATATCCATGTTACCATTAGCACTGCCGAATATATTTCCGAAAGCGGGAAACTCGTCACTCATCCGTTTGATGTATTCAAAGCTCTCACGAAAGCGGGTACCGCGATCATCAAACGGAATGTTAAGTGCGGGATATTCTTCCGGCCGATCACCTGATGCCACACCTAATATCAATCGCCCGCCCGACAATACATCAACACTTGCTGCGGCTTTGGCAACATGCGCAGGATGACGAAGTGGTAAAACAATGCTGGCGACACCCAAGGCAATCCGTTCTGTCTGTGCAGCCAACATACCCAAGTAAACAAAGGGATCAAACAGTTGTCCAGCGTCACCAAATGATGGTACGTTGAAAGGTACGTCTCGTAACCAGATAGCGGAAAAGCCATGTTCTTCAGCCAATTGTACACGTTCTATATGGTGATTCATGGTAGGCACAGGCCCCGCTGGATAGCTTTCCAGCGGCACCACTACACCTATACTCAGTCGATCCGGATGAAACGTTGAGTTGTATCCCTGATTAATGGATGGGAAGGTCATTGTTCTTTCCACGCCCTAGACTTCTACCACCACTTTACCAATAGCTTGTCCGCTGGTCAGGCGCTCATAGGCACTACCCACTTCAGCTAGGCGAAATTGCTTTTCATCTAACAGAGGCTTCAAATAGCCTGCATCAACGATTTCACTTAACTTTGTCAATATTGCCCCATGCTCTTCACGCTTGTAGTTATGCAGCATAGGGATTAACATAAAAACAACGTGTATCGACAAACCTTTAAAGTGAGCGAGTGACAAATCTAGCTCAAGCATGGAAACTGTTGTGGTAACGTGACCATTCAACGCGGCAGCTTCAAACGAGTTTGTCATATTGGCTCCGCCAACCGAGTCATAGACAACATCATAGCCTGCGCCATTTGTGTGCTTTGCCACATAGTCTGCCACCTGCTCACTCTTATAATCGATAGCCGTAGCACCATACTCTTTCACGATCTCCGCTGGTTTATCACCAGAGACGGTTGCATAGACGTCAGCTCCTAAGTGCTTAGCCAATTGCACGGCAACATGTCCCACACCACCGGTACCGCCGTGAACCAATACTTTCTGCTCGGAGTGAACGTTAGCTCTTTTCAAGCCTTCATAAGCGGTAATACCGACTAGCGGCAATGCCGCTGCCTCACGCATCGAAAGTGTTTTAGGTTTGTGAGCAATTAAATTGGCGTCGGCCAGCATGTACTCCGCCAAGGAACCTTGCAGGTCTGCTAACCCACCGGCGCAACCATAAACCTCATCGCCTGGAACAAAGTGAGTCACGCCTTCTCCTACCGCTCCCACTATTCCGGCGAAATCCATTCCAAGCACCGCAGGCAAATCAGGCGATAGCGGTAGATCCTTACCCATTTGACGGATCAGGGTATCAACGGTGTTCACACTGGTCGCGGTAACGCGTATCAGCACATGGCCAGCCTTTACAGCGGGGCGGGATAGCTCTGTTAGCTGGAAGTCAGCACTAGCGCCATATTCGTTGAGTATCATTGCTTTCATGTTTAATTTCTCTTGTGAGTTAACGTGTGAAAGTAATGATAGGAGTTGATAGGCCCTTAATAAACAGTGTAATATTGGAATTATTATCAAATAATATTTGAAAATAAATTATGCTTATTGAAGATCTCCAAGTCGTCCTCAAAGTAGCCGAGTGCCGAAACATAACCTCTGCAGCGACTCAGTTGGATATGCGCACAGCGACGGCCAGTGCGGCATTAAAACGGGTGGAAGCTGCACTGGGCGTGCAGTTGTTCATCCGCACTACGCGGCAGCTCCGTCTCTCCAGTGCCGGAGAAAGATACATTCCACAATGCGAACAGGCCCTGCTGATGTTAGACCAAGCCAAGCAGAATATAAAAGATGACCTAGATGTCATCGATGGAGAACTGCGCATTGCTGTGTCATCAGATCTGGGGAGAAACCTGGTGATTCCTTGGCTGGATGAGTTTATCGAAACCTACCCCAAGGTCACTCTCAAATTAAATGTGAGTGACAGCAATATCGACTTTTATAGGGATGCTGTCGACATCGCCCTGCGATATGGTCAACCTAATGATTCGAATCTATATGGATTTAAAATCTGCGATGCTCCTGGGCTTCTTTGTGCATCACCGGTGTATTTAGAGAAACACGGTGCACCAAATCACCCACACGAACTCACATCGCACAATGGATTGTTTTATCAACTCTATGACATCGTTCACGACGAATGGGCGTTCACAAAAGATGAAACAGACTACAAAGTAAAAATGAGTGGTGATCGTGCAGCCAATGATGGTGACTTGGTCAGGCGCTGGTGTGTTTCCGGTAACGGTTTAGCTGTTAAGTCCTATTTAGATATGTCTGCAGACCTGTTATCTGGAAATGTTGTAAACGTTATGCCTGAGTACAAGGCGAGATCTACTGAACTATGGCTGATTTGTCCAAGTAGACAGTCGATCACACCAGCGGTGCGGTTACTTAGAGATATGTTCAAAGAAAAGAGCAAGGAAATATTGGATCAATTATTTGATAACAACTTCATAGATAGCAGGATAGATGCCTAAAGCATAAAAGTCTGCTCCCGGGACATCTCTGCCCTTCGCTACACATGAAGGCCAGCGTGGTGCCGATGGCGACGCCCTTGCCGAGCATGGCCTCGGCCAAGTGAATTACGCCGGTGGCGTTGGAATACAGCGGCACACCCAGCAGCGCCGCGCCGGCGTGGCTATCGGCGCTCAGGCCTAACCACTGGTAGATGATCAGATTGGCAATCGTGTCGAACATGACGATCAATGGCCTCTATGCACATGCAAGTCCGCCGGGCAGCACTGCTCGTACGGAGTGACCCCTTCGCGGACCTCATACCAGCCGCGAGTACTATTCACTACGTTGACGGCAATCAGCATCACCGGCACCTCGATGAGCACGCCCACCACGGTGGCGAGCGCCGCGCCGGACTGGAAACCGAACAGGGCAATGGCGGTGGCCACGGCCAGCTCGAAGAAATTGCTAGCGCCGATCAACGCCGACGGCCCGGCTACGCAATGTGGCGAGCGCACCGCGCGGTTGAGCAGGTAGGCCAGACCGGAATTGAAGAACACCTGGATCAGGATGGGCACCGCCAACAGCGCGATGATCAACGGCTGGGCGATGATCTGTTCACCCTGAAAGCCGAACAACAGGACCAGCGTGGCGAGCAGCGCGGACAGTGAGACCGGGTGCATGCGATCAAGTACCC
>CAZYTT010000108.1:0-6368 GCA_964650235.1 uncultured Gammaproteobacteria bacterium
CATGATCTGGCTCAAGGCATTACATATCAGTTTTATGGTGACCTGGTTCGCCGGGTTATTCTATCTGCCCCGTCTTTTTGTCTATCATGCCCAGTGTGAAGATGAACCTGGTAACAAACGCTTCAAAATTATGGAGCGAAAACTGTTTTACGGCATCATGACCCCCGGGGCTATCCTGACCATCGGCTCGGGATTGTGGATGCTGATCGATTATGGCTGGACGGCCTATTCAGCCAGTGGCTGGCTCCATGCCAAGTTATTCATCGTGCTGTTACTGGTTATCTACCATGTGTATTGCGGTAAGTTATTAATCGCTTTCAAACACGACCAGAACAGGCATAGCCATGTCTACTATCGCTGGTTTAACGAGGCCCCGGTGCTGGCCCTGTTTGCCATCATCATCCTGGTCGTTGTGCGACCATTTTAGCCCCCGGGCATATAAAAACTGCCCCTTTCTGAATCAAAACAGGTGGCAGTTCATTTAAGCAAAGGTTAATATTTCCCTTTACAAGTCAAGTACTTTATGCACAGTAGCCCCTGACCAGACCCAGGACACGGAAAAATATTACAGCACCATGACACCAACCCATCAATAGATATAACCTATTGTTTTTATTAGAATTATTAATTAGTCTATTTTCACGCCAATTTAACAGAAGGCCAGTAAAAACGGGTATTTATGTCCAATCCCCCGGGTTTCATCCACATACTTATCCACAGGTATTGTGGAAAAACATCGACAATCGCTATGAGTCAATCACTTAGGTGATTCTTGTTAGAGTTGTGTTCAGTGTTAAGCGCTAATTAAGGTCTTTTTATTCGCGGCTAAATCCCACCAGAGAATAAAAAATAGCGATTATTTAGCTGTTGATTCCCCCAAAGTCCAACTGAATCGATCAAGATGACCGTTTTGAATTAAGCTTAAGACCAATTAGCCATTTTTTCCAGACAGATTCTGGGCAAAAAAATTTAAGGAAATATTAATTTCTCTATTTACAAGGCAATGACTTTATGCACATCGATTTATAACCTGCACCAGAATCTACCATTAAGTTACAATTTTATGACGCCGAACAGGCTAGATCCATAACTAATTGTTTTTATTAAACTTAATATTTAGTCCATTTCCACACCAATTTAACGGAAAGGCAGTAAAAACGGGCATTTATAGCACCTGCCCCCGTTTCATCCACATACTTATCCACAGCTTTTGTGGAAAACAACAGCAATTGATATGAGTCAATAACTTAGCTCAAACTGGTCAGAGTTAAGTTCAGCGTTAAGCGCTAATTAAGGTACTAAACCGACCCACTTTTTATCTGGAGGACATCCCGAGGTATATCCCCAGGTATATACAGAGCGGACCAGTCCCTCTAATATGTGACCGGAACAGGTTCCCAAAATAAATACCCAATTAGCGCGCCCTGGAAAAGCCCGAATCAACCCACAACCACCCGGTCATTTTTTATCTGCTCTGTAGACAGCGACTACAAAAACTACCCATTAGAGATCACACATTGTGACCATTGACGACTCAGCAATAGAACAGCCCTTTACCCACAAACAGTGCATCATCCTGCTGACGGCCGTGCCATCGCCACTCAATGTCACCTTTGATTATCTGCCACCTGCTGGTTATGACGCCACCCGGATAAGACCCGGAATGCGAATCCGGGTACCCTTTGGCCGCAGTACTCGCATCGGTCTTATTATAGCCATTGGCAATAGCAGTCCCATTGCCGACGACAAACTAAAGCCAGCTATTGATATCCTCGATGACAGCCCCATCCTGCCAGCCGATATCCTGCAACTATTAAACTGGGCCTGGCGTTATTACCATCACCCACCGGGCAGCGTGGTCAGCAATGCCCTGCCAGCCCTGTTACGGCAGGGGCAACCTGCCACCACAGCACCGCAGATCCTGTGGCAATTAAACACCACAGGCCGATCAGTTAATCCCGACACGCTGAAACGTGCCCATCGGCAACGCGAATTATTACATCTGCTGGCCCAGCACCCGGAGGGTATTGATGCCCAGACCCTTCAGGGACTGGGGAGCTGGCGACCGACCCTGAAAACCCTGATCGACAAGGGCTGGGTCAACACCACACAACAGTTTGCCCAGCCAACACCGGCCCGTCCCATCGCCGAGACTCGGGCTCAGCATCAGCATCAACTGAATGTCGAACAACAACAGGCGGTGGCTGCTGTTACCCCTGGCAATGATCAGTTCAGGGCCTTCCTGCTCAATGGCGTTACCGGCAGTGGCAAGACCGAGGTCTATTTCCGCATCATGGAGACGATCCTGGCGCAGGATAAACAGGCCCTGTTACTGGTGCCCGAGATTGGTCTGACACCCCAACTGGTTGCGCGGGTCCAGCACCATTTCAATACCACGCTGGCGGTCCTGCATTCCGCCCTGACTGACCGGGAACGATTGGATGCCTGGCTGGCAGCCAGCAACGGGACAGCGCGTATTGTCATTGGCACACGTTCGGCGGTGTTTGTCCCGCTCGCCCGTCCGGGTATTATTATTATTGATGAAGAGCATGACAGTTCATTCAAACAGCTTGAAGGCTTTCGCTATCATGCCCGTGACGTTGCTATCGTGCGGGCCCAGAACGCGGCCATCCCCATTGTCCTCGGCAGCGCCACCCCGTCGCTCGAGTCACTCTACAATGCGGAACAGGGGCGCTATCAATCATTACTGATGACGCAACGCATCGGCTCGGCACAGACACCGTCGATCCGCCTGCTCGATGTCCGTCAACTCACCTTTAATGATGGCCTGTCGGCGCAGTTATTACAGATCATCAAGACCCATCTGGCACAGGACAATCAGGTCTTACTGTTTCTCAATCGCCGTGGCTTTTCTCCGACGATACTGTGTCATGCCTGCGGCTGGGTGGCCCGCTGCGAACGTTGCGATGCCCATATGATCTATCATCAGCAGCGCCGGGTATTACGCTGCCACCACTGCGATGCCCAGCGACCACTCTACAGTCAATGCCCCGATTGTGGTAGCGAATCGATCCTGCCCGTAGGACATGGGACCGAACGGATTGAAGAGGCCCTGCATCAGCACTTCCCCGACACCGAAATCATTCGCATAGATCGAGATAGCACCCGCCGCAAGGGCCAGCTCCAGTCACTATTAAACAAGGTCAGTCAGGGCCGACGCCAGATTCTGCTGGGCACCCAGATGCTGGCCAAGGGCCACCACCTCCCCAATGTCACCCTGGTGGCGATCATCTCTGCCGACCAGGGCCTGTTCAGCATCGACTTCCGCGCCAGCGAACGACTTGGCCAGATGATTATCCAGGTCGCTGGCCGTGCCGGGAGGGAGGAGAAACCCGGCGAGGTCGTGATCCAGACCCATCATCCGGACAACCCCCTGTTGCAGACATTGCTGCATCATGATTACGCTCGCTTCACTCGACAGCTACTGGAAGAGCGCAGGATCACTCAGTTACCGCCCTATAATCATATGGCGATACTGCGGGCCGAGGCCACTGGACGAGATCAGCCGCTCGGTTTTTTACAGTCGGCCGCCGAACTGGCCGCCACCTGGCCACTGAAGGACGTCGCGATCATGGGACCCTTCCCCGCCTCCATGGAACGCCGCGCCGGTCGCTACCGTGCCATGCTGGTGATGCAGGCCCAGGAGCGTAAACCCCTGCATCAGTTACTGGCCTCGCTGGTACAGCAACTCGACCAGTTGCCACTGGGTCGCAAGGTTCGCTGGTCACTCGATGTTGACCCGATTGATATGTATTAAGATCAGGACTTAGGTTTAAGTACTGAGTGTTGAGGACTGAGTCAAATATCCTCTCTTCCCATTCCACGAAGGACAAGGGATAATAGGCGCCTTGTCAAAACTGGGCCGTTCATTGGGTCCTCCACACTAGCACAGCTACAAGCGATAGCATGAAAGAACATCTCAGAACACTGATCATTGATGCCCTGAATACGCTCCAACGCCAGGGTGAATTGCCGACCGATATCAATATTGATGTCCACATTGAGCGCACCCGCGACACCAGTCATGGTGACTATGCCTGTAATGTGGCTATGATGCTCGCCCGGGCAGCCAAACGTAAACCCCGTGATATAGCTACGGCAATTGTTGCCAGCCTGGCACTATCCGAACACGTCAGCCAGACTGATATCGCTGGTCCGGGGTTTATTAATTTCTTTATCAGTGACCACGCCTTTCAACAGCTCACCACGACCATCCTTGAGGCTGGTGAGGCCTATGGCCGCAGCACGATGGGTAATGGCCGCCGGGTGCAGATGGAGTTTGTCTCCGCCAACCCGACCGGACCACTGCATGTCGGTCATGGTCGCGGTGCGGCCTATGGTGCAACAGTAGCCGACCTGCTGATAGAGGCCGGTTACTCGGTGCATCGTGAATACTATATTAATGATGCCGGTCGACAGATGGATATCCTGGCTACCAGCACCTGGTTACGTTATCTGCAACAACAGGGGGTTGCCATTACCTTTCCGCGCAATGGCTATCAGGGGGATTACATCCTTGCCATCGTTGATCAGTTGATTGCCGAACATTGTGAAGCCTTGTGTGCACCGGTCGATCAGGTCATGGCTAACCTCCCGGCCGATGAAGATGATGCCGGCAATGGTGATAAAGAGGCCCACATCGATGCCCTGATCGCCCGCGCCCGGACGCTGCTCGGTGACGAGCGCTACTTACTGGTCTTTGATAAGGCCCTGGACAATATCATTGGCGACATCCGTGACGACCTCGGTGAGTTTGGTGTGGCCTATGAAGAATGGTTCTCCGAACGCTCGCTGGTCAACAGTGGCGCCGTCGATCAGGCGGTGCAACGATTGAAGGATTGTGGTCACCTCTATCAACAGGAAGGCGCCTGGTGGTTCAGGTCGACCGAATTTGGTGATAAGAAGGATCGCGTCGTCATCCGTGACAATGGTCAGGCGACCTATTTCGCCTCGGACATCGCCTATCATATGGACAAGATGGAACGTGGCTTTGATCAGGTCATCGATATCTGGGGGGCTGATCATCACGGCTATGTCCCCCGCATCAAGGCCGCACTGGCCGCACTGGGCTATGAACCCCAACGCCTGGACGTCCTGCTGGTACAATTCGCCAATCTGTTTCGCGGTGGCCAGAAGGTCCAGATGTCCACCCGTAGCGGTCAGTTTGTTACGTTGAGGGAACTCCGCAATGAAGTGGGCAAGGATGCGGCCCGATTTTTTTATGTCAGTCGCAAGTGTGAACAACATATGGACTTTGACCTAGATCTGGCCAAGTCGCAATCCAATGATAATCCGGTCTTCTATATCCAGTATGCCCACGCCCGAATCTGCAGCGTGATGCAACAGCTGGAAGACAAGGAACTCAGCTGGGATCAGGACAGTGGCCGCCAGCACCTGGATAGCCTGGTTGAATCTCATGAAAAGGCCCTGCTGTCGACAATGTCACGCTATCCTGAGGTAATCGAGGCCGCCGCCGAAAAATATGAACCCCATCACGTTGCCTTTTATCTGCGCGACCTGGCCGCTGACTTTCATACCTATTACAACGCCCATCAAATTATCATCATGGATGCCGACCTGCGTAATGCCCGCATCAGCCTGATTCAGGCGGCCCGTCAAATCCTGAACAATGGCCTGACCCTGTTAGGGATGAGCGCACCGACACGGATGTAAGATGGGACGCGATTATAAATCCGTCCGCCGGACGTCAACGGCCAAAAAGAAGCGGCGCCCCAGTCGCAAGACGACGACACAACGCCGCAGCCAACAGCGTACCCCCGGCTGGTTATGGATGCTGGCCGGACTGAACATCGGACTCGGAATTGCCGTTGGTAGCTATTTTTATGGCCAGCAGAAGGCGACAGTAACACCATCCCCCGCCCTGGTTAAAAAACCGGCTCCTAAAAAACCACCATCACAGACACCAGTCGCACAGGAAAAGGCATCAGATTATGATTTTTATACCATCCTACCGAAGATGGAGGTGGTCATACCGGATAGCATGATCGAAGAGGCCAACAAGGCCCTACCCCAACATGACAAGGACCTGGCCTTTCTGTTGCAGACCGGTTCATTCCACGCTGCCGCCGATGCCGAAAAGATGAAAGCCGAGCTGGCATTGCTGGGTATTGAATCGCATGTTGAGACAGTGGTCATCAATGATCATGAGACCTGGCACCGGGTACGGCTCGGCCCCTTCCCCAGCATGGCGGCCCTGAAACCGGATCGCCGCAAGCTGAAAGAACAGGACATCAATTTTATCCTGTTAAAGGTCAAGCTCTAAATAGGGTACTGTCAAGTTAATGAGCCGCATCAAGCTGAATTTGGCATAATGGCCCAATGAAGAG
>CAZYTT010000109.1:0-6202 GCA_964650235.1 uncultured Gammaproteobacteria bacterium
TCGCATCTGAACCAAAATCCGTATTGCGCCAGAGGCTGTGAGAAATGCGGGCTAGGTCTTAATATCATGAGTAAATCACTGAACGGATGTTTCCGGTCAGTGATATTTCAACCTGGAGCTGGGTATAACCTGGGTAAGAATCTGGGCATGTACTGGCTCCATCTTCGCCTTTAATGCAGTCCCTTACCCTGTCTGTTCAGCATCTTTTTCCTTTAGTGGCCAATTAGCCTTATGTCAGCAAAGCTCAAACCTTGCTCCTGGTTCGAGTCATTTGTCTTTAATGTGCCTCTTCACCTAGTAGTTTATTCAATTCCTTATTGGCGTCACTGACCCTGGTGCGATCCTTGCCCAGCAGCATATAAACAGCAGGTACGACAAAGAGGGTAAATAATGTACCGATCGACAGACCGGTGAATATTACCAGCCCCATGGAGAAGCGACCGGCAGCACCGGCGCCGCTAGCCATAACCAGTGGGATTACACCAAGTACCATGGCGGCCGTTGTCATCAGGATAGGTCTTAACCGTACTGAGGAGGCCTCTATGATGGCCTCGCGTTTGGGCTTGCCCTGCAGTTGTAGCTCATTGGCGAACTGGACCATCAATATCCCGTGTTTACTGATTAGCCCCATCAGGGTCACCAGACCAACTTGGGTGAATATGTTAATAGTGGCAGCACCCAGATTAATAAATAGCAGTGCGCCAAATAATGCCATGGGTACCGAGACCAGGATGACCAGTGGGTCACGAAAGCTATTGAACTGGATAGAAAGTGCCAGAAAGACAATAATGATGGCAAACATCATCATAAAGACAAAGCCACCAGATTCCTGTGCGTACTGTCGGGAGGGGCCGGAAAAATCGACGGTGTAGCCTGATGGAGCAACTTCCTGCAGGGCATTGGTCATGAAATCGATGACCTGTTGCTGAGAAATTCCCGGGGCATAGACCCCCATTAACTGGGCACTATTCAGCTGTTGAAAGCGATTAATGGATTCCGGCACCACTTCATAGCTGATTGATGCGACAGTTGAAGCTTTAATCATTGCGCCATCAGTTGTCCTGATCTGGTAATCGAGTACCTGTTCAGGGTTGAGGCGATTGGCCTGCGCGACCTGAGGCATGACTCGATATGAGCGGCCATCAATAGAAAAATAATTGACATATCCTCCTCCTAGGGCGGCCCCGAGTGCCGCACCGATATCCTGTTGGGTCAGGCCGAGATCGCTGGAGAGATCACGATCGACCACCAGGGTGCTCTGGGGCTTGTCGATCTTGAGGTCCGTATCAATAAAGAAAAACATGCCGCTGGACTGGGCCCTGGCCAGTACCTGTTGCGTGATCTCATTGAGTTTTTCAAAGGACTCGGTGGTCTTGATGATGAATTGCAACGGTAATCCACCCGATCCTGGCAGTGATGGAAATTGAAAGGCTGCAACACGAGCGCCGGCAATAGAATTCCATTTCTGTTGAAGTTCCTGTTGCAGTGTGTCGGCGTTGCGCTCGCGCTCTTCCCAGGGTTTGAAAATGACACCAGAAAACCCCTGGTTAGTGGTGGGCATACCTGTGAGTTGGAACATCTGGTTATATTCTGGCAGATCATGCGCCAGGTCGAAGGCCTGATCGGCGTAGATATTCATCTGTTGCGAGGTGGCATTAGGTGCGCCGATCACCTGACCCAGTACGATGCCCTGGTCTTCCTGTGGGGCGAGTTCGGATTTTGACGTGGCGAATAGATAAAACACGCCAAAGAGTACGACCAGGCCCATAACCGCCATGACTGGCCATGTCTCCAGTGTGCCGGTCAGACGGCGCTGATAACTGCTATGGAGGCGATTGAATACTGAGTCAACAAACCTTAACAGGCTGCTCTGCTGTTCATTGGCCTTAAACATCCGCGACGCCATCATTGGGGAGAGCGTCAGCGCGACGATACCTGATATGGTTACAGCGCCGGCAAGGGTAAAGGCAAACTCTGTAAACAACGCACCGGTCAGTCCCCCCTGGAAACCGATGGGTACATAGGCGGCGATCAGTACCACTGTCATTGCAATGATGGGACCACCCAGTTCGCGCGCAGCAATGATAGCTGCCTCGATGGGTCGTTTACCTTCATGCAGATGGCGGTCGACGTTTTCAACTACAATAATGGCATCATCAACGACCAGGCCAATGGCGAGCACCAGCGATAGCAGGGTCAGTAGATTAATAGTGTAATCCAGTGACTGCATGATAAAAAAGGCACCAGTCAGTGACAGCGGTATGGCAATCAGTGGGACTACTACGGCCCGCCAGTTCCCCAGGAATAGAAAGACTACAACTGATACAATCAACAGGGCCTCGATCAGGGTCTTAATAACTTCCTCAATCGAGCTGTCGATGAATTTTGTGCTATCGTAGACAATCTTCCCGGTCAGGCCACTGGGCATCTGGGCGACGATATTCGGGACGGCGTTACGGACACGCTCGATCACCTCCAGCACATTGGCCTCGGGTGCAACCTTGATGCCAACAAAGACCGATTTTTCACCATCAAAGGCTGTGGTCAGATCATAGTTTTCTGCCCCCAGTACAACATTGGCAATATCCTCCAGCCGTACTATCGCACCATCCTGTTCAAAGATGACCAGGCGCTTGAATTCATCAACTGAGTGAAGATTAGTGGCGGCGTTGAGTTCAACACTGACCATCTGTCCCTTGGTGGTACCTAGGGCGGCGAGATAGTTATTAGCTGCCAGGGCGCCATAGACATCGCTGGCGGTGACACCATAGGCCGCCATTCGGGCAGGATCAAGCCAGGCTCGCAGGGCAAAATTACGGGCACCAATAATCTCGGCCCGTTGCACTCCCTCAATGCCATCAAGCTGTGGTTTGACAACGCGCTGGAGGTAATCGGTTACCTTGTTATTATTGAGTACGGTGCTGAAAAAACCCATATACATGGCATCGATGGTCTCACCGACGGTTACAGAGATGATCGGTTGCTGGGCCTCGGGGGGTAACTGGTTGATGACTGAATCAACCTTGGAGCTGATATCTGTCAGGGCGCGGTTGGAGTCATAATTAAGCCTCAATGTGGCCTGGATCGTTGATGCGCTATTAACGCTAAAGGAGGACAGGTAATCGATCCCTTCGGCCTGGGCAATCGCTGTCTCCAGTGGCTGAGTAATGAAGCCGGCAACGGTCTCGGCATCGGCGCCGAAGTAAATGGTGCTAACCGTAACGACAGCGTTCTGGGTCTCCGGGTACTGGCGGATTGGCATATTCAATATGGCCTGGAGACCCAGTACCAGGATCAGCAGACTTATAGTCGTTGCTAATACCGGACGACGGATGAATATATCAGTATATTTTTTCATCGACTTATTGTTCCTGTGGCTGTGGCGCGCGCTCATTGGCAGGCGTGACACTGTTGTTGATGATCAGTGGCGTGCCGTTTGTTAGTTTCATCTGGCCACTGGTCACTATCATGTCGCCTTCGTTAATGCCCTCCAGGATGGCGATCTGGTCGCCGCGATGGCTCCCGGTTTTGACAAATAGCTGTTGAGCTATCAGACTGGGCTGACCATCGGCGCCCGGTTTATCTCTGGCGACAAACAGGGTTGAACCATAGGGGTTATAGCTGACAGCCGTTTGTGGCAGGGTTAGTTGTAGCAACGGTGTCCCCATGTCGATTTCAACATTGACAAACATCCCTGGTAATAATTTCCCGTCCTTATTGTCAATCAGGCCCTCAATGGCAATATTGCGAGTGGTGGTGTCAACGGTTGTATTGATGGCACGGATGAGACCATTGCGGTTGATGCCGCTATCGCTGCTGATATAGATTTTCTGACCAATATCGAGTTGCCCCAGGACCTTCTGCGGTAATTTGAAATCGATATAGAGCGAGGTATTATTTTGCAGGCTAACGATCTTCTCGGCAGGGTTGATATATTGCCCCGGGTTGATGGTAGTCACACCGAGCTGGCCACTAAAAGGTGCCCTGATACGTTTTTTATCAATAGCCGCCATTTGACGTGTTACCTGGGCCGTAAATTGATTGAGTTCTGCCTGTGAGGCATCAAGTTGGGATTGACTGATGGCCTTGATAGCAAGCTGTTCACGGTTGCGATTGAGATTGATTTCGGCCAGTTTTCGACTGGCCTTCAAGGCCACTAGCTGTGCCAGTTCTTCACTCGCGTTTAGCTCTACCAGCAGGCTGCCCTTTTTAACCAGGTCTCCGGAGTTGAAGTAGATCTTTTGGATCAGGCCATTAACCTCGCTGGTGATTTCGACGCCCTCGACAGCACGCAGCGTCCCGACAGTTGTTTCCTGAGGCTGCCAGCTGGAAAATTCTGCCTTCATTGCAGTGATAGTTGCCGAAGGCAGGGCATTCCCTGACATGAATTTTTTCATCATGGCAGAAACAAACATGTGGTAGCCGATGATGCCCGCAAACAGGATGCCGATGGCAACGAGCATGATAATCATGCGTTTAGTCATACGTTTGGTCATGAGGACTTCTCTATATTATTAGTTGTTGAGGTTGAAGGGGTGCTGTCCCAGCCGCCACCCAGTGCATACATTAATGCGGCTGTATCATTAAACAGGGCAACGCGGGCCTGAATCAGATCGATTCGTGCCTGTTGAAAGCTGCGTTGGGCATTGAGCAGGGTTAGGAAACTGACGGCCCCCTGTTTGTATTGTTCCCGCACCAGTACCAGCATCTCTGTTGCAAGTTGTTCCACTTCCTGTTGCAGTGATAATTTTTCGCTATCCTTATTGAGGGCCAGCAGTGCATTGGATACATCCTGAAAGGCGAGCAGGACCTGTTGGCGATACTGGGCTGCTGCCAGGTCAAAATTGGCCAGGGCGGCCTGTTTTTTTGCCCGCAGTGCACCGCCGTGAAACAGGGGTTGTGTCAAACCGGCCGCTAGTCCCCAGACGGCTGAGCCGGCACTCAATAGATCACTAAATGTTGCGGCCTCGCTGGCATAATTGGCCGACAGTGTCAGGCGAGGATAGAGGTTGGCAATCGCTACACCCACCTGGGCATTGGCCGAATGCAGGGCGGCTTCGGCGGCACGGATATCCGGGCGGCGATGGGTCAATGTTGATGGCAGGGTGATGGGTAATTCGCTCGGCATCACCAGGTCATCAAGATGTAGCTGCGGTAGCTGGCTGAGGTCTGTGGGTAATATCCCGAGCAGAACGGAAAGCTGATTGCGACTCTGGGCCAGGGCCTTTTGCAGGGCCGGTAATTGTGCCCGAGCCTGGGCCAGGGTGGTCTGTTGGCTGATCAGGTCGGATCTGGGGATAACGCCAATGGCGAACTGTTTTTTGATGACCCCTAAGACATCGGCATCGTCCTCAATAATGGTCTCCATCGCGGTGATCTGTTCACGCAACGAGGCCTCCGTTAGGGCGGTAGTAACAATGTTGATGGCCAGTGTCAGACGTGCCGCCTGGAGCTGATAGGCCTCGAAATCCACCTGGGCCTGTACTGATTCTAGGTGGCGCTGACCCGCGCCGAGGAGGCTGATGTCATAACTGATGGCCAATGCTGCGGTATGCACACTGAATATCGCAGGGTTGCCGGCATTACCAAATGTCGCCCCGGAGATTTTCTGGCGCGAACTAGTAACCGGTATATCAATCGTCGGGTATAACAGGGTACCGGTATCGGCGCTCAAGGAGGCCTTGGCAGCGCTAAGTCTTGCCCTGGCAGCAGCCAGAGTTGGGCTTTCGGTCAGGCCCTGGGCAACCAGTCGGGACAGGGTTTGTGATTCAAACAGTTGCCACCACTGGATCGGGATGCTGTCTTTCATGATCAGCTGGGGTTGGCCATTAAAGTCAGCGGACGTTTGCTTTACATCAACATAGTGCTCAACCGTTGGTGATGGTGGAGATTTGAAATCCGGGCCTGCTGTACACCCGGCTAACAGTAACAGGGTGAGGGGGTAATATCGATAATTCATACAATGGCTTCCTGTGAGCTAATGGAGTACCAGCTGGTTTGATTAATACATTGTCTGGCTAAACTCAGACAACGGTCAAACACCTTATCAGGATTCGTTTCCTGCCAGCCATAACCTTTGAGAAAATGGATATAATTGGCAGTGAAGTGTTGATAGGTATCGCTACTATTTTGGGTGCATAAGGAGCGGGTATAGCCTGACTGGGCTGTACTAGTCAGCCCGACACACAGCCCCCATAGACCA
>CAZYTT010000110.1:0-6193 GCA_964650235.1 uncultured Gammaproteobacteria bacterium
GTCACGATAGCCATCGCTGTTGATCGCATTGGCGGCGATATTAATGCTGGTCGCATCGGTTCGGATGGCTGAATTGATGTCGAATTCGCGCTCATTGTATGAACCCAGACTGAAAGCGATTGCACTCTGGGTCCCTGCCACAGCCGCCTTTTTGCTAATGATATTGATAATGCCGCCGCTGGCGCCATCACCGTATAAGACGGAGCCTCCACTGCGGATAATCTCAATGCGTTCTATATTAGCTAGTGGAATAGCGGCAAAATCAATTGCCGCAAGATCAATATCATTTAGGCGGCGGCCATCGAGCAGGACTAGGGTGTTCTGTTTGGCCGCGGCGCCGAAACCGCGCATATCGACAGTGGCGCGAGAGGCCGAGTTTCCATACAAGCTGCGTGAAACGACACCGGCCTGCGCGGCCAGAATTTCCGGCAAGGTGCTGGCCGGGCTATGCTCGATATCGGTGGCACTAATTATTGTGATCGATCCGGCTGGCCGGTTGGCCAGGTCTATGCGCGTGGCGGTTACGATTACGGCGCTGTCTTCAATGACGGCGGCCGCTTCGATAGAATGGGGCAAGATTAAACTGCCCAGGCAGGCAATTATCGGTAAGGTTAAATGGTGATGGTTCATTTTATTCTCCACAATGGTACACACCCGTACGGGACCAGTTGCGGAGAGACATTGACGGAGTCATAGCCTCGATGTCGCCCGCCGCAACATGTTCGATAACAATCAGGCCGGTCTCCGGACTCATGAGCGACTTAATGTCCTTGACCGAGGCCTTCCCATGCCGGAGCACAGTGGCTTTGTCTCAGTCGTACTCATTTACCGTTGCGGGGGCAGTGTCGGAATTGTCTCAATTCAAATAAATTTAGACGCACCGACTTCCCGTTTCATCCCTTGGGTGATTACCTTTGGGACACCTGAACGTGCATGAAGCCTACGTCAGCCGTTTTACGTTGTCAATTTTCGAGTCTAACCGGCAGTGTATTTGTTGTTATATCGAAGAGGAGACTGATCATGTCTAAAGTGTAATGAGACGAGGATTAAAATATATGCCCTGAACTTGTCGTGAGTGTATCCATTGGGATTGAAATGACAGGTCTGCCCTTAGTTAGTGGTTAGTGGTTGGGGGGCAGGGATTAATCACCGGTGTGTCTGACCTGGTCGAGGATTTGGCATAGACGCTGGGTGCCAGTCAGAATGCGTGTCGAGTTGACGCTGATCGCATCCGGCTCGATACCAAAGAGATGGCCCTTCTGACTGGCCTGCAGTTGCGGCCATTGCTGCCACTGCTGCAGTGTTACTGGTTTATCACCGCCCTCCATCGTGGTGATGATGACTTCCGGGTTGGCCTGGACGACAGCTTCTATGCTAACGCGTGGCGACAGTGCAGGCAGCTCGGCGAAGACATTTTGACCACCGCATAACTGGATGATGTCGCTGATCAGGTGGTCACCATTGATCGTGTAAAGGGGGTGTTCCCAGACCTGAAAAAATACACGAACAGCGCGGTCCTGTTGGTGGCCTTGCCTCAGTGTCAGGATGGCCTGGCGCATGTTTTTCGCCACCTCTGTAGCTGGTGCGGTATTTCCAGTTAACTGGCCCAGTCTCTCTATCGTGTCGGGGATATCGGCCAGGTGGCGAGGCTCACAGTTGAAAACTGGTATCTTGAGCTGTTGGAATAGCTGTACCTGTTGCCTGGGATTGCCACTGGGCCAGGCAATGATCAGATCCGGTTTCAATGCGATGATGGATTCGATGTCCAGGCTGTGATGATTGCCAATCCGAGGTTTTGTCGTGGCCGCCTCCGGGTAGTTACTCTGTTCGATTGTCCCAACGATTTGCGTGCCGGCGCCAATGGTATATAACAACTCAGTGATATTAGGTGCCAGGCTGATGATGCGTTGTGCCGGTGTACTGAGTACAATCTGATGGCCGTTGTCATCAACCACTATTATTGGCGCCGCATTAAGAGGCTGCAGTCCGGCGAGGGTTAGCATCAGTACTGCCAGTAGCATGATCATGACTGGATGATTGCGGGACATTTGCTGCCTCAGCCGGTAATATCGCGCCATATGTCTGTCCGTCTGCTATCAATTCAATCGAAGTTACTATGATACGTGCACGTCCGTTATTCGTCATGTTAATCCTGCTGTTGCTGACCAGCCTGCTCGTGTCAGTGCTTAATGGCAGCGTGCCGGTATCGGTTTCGATGTTGTGGCAGAGCCTGGCGAGCGAGGGTGACGAGTTAACGCAGACCCTGATAGTGGAGCTGCGCCTGAGCCGGGCCGAGAGCGCATTTGTGGTCGGTGGGATGCTGGCACTGGCTGGTGTGTTGATGCAGGCGCTACTCAGAAATCCGCTGGCAGACCCCTATATCCTTGGGGTGTCGGGTGGTGCGGCCGTGGCCGCACTAACATTGATGCTATTCGGTTTCGGTACCCTGTGGGTTCATGGGGGTGCCCTGATCGGGGCCCTGGGGTCGATGTTACTGGTGTTTGTGCTTGCCCGTGGGCGAGGCCAATGGACTTCAACGCGGTTGTTATTGACCGGGGTTGTTATTGCCGCCGGTTGGGGGGCTGTCATCAGTTTTATGCTTAGTGTTAGCCCAGATCGCGATCTGCGCGGTATGTTGTTCTGGTTAATGGGGGATCTGGGTTATGACTCACCGTCGCCTGTGCTCTGGTTGTTATTGCTCATCGCAATGGTGCTGGCACAACGCCTGGCAAGGCCGCTGAATTTGTTGATACGCGGTGAACAGCAGGCCGCCGTACTCGGAGTCGATATTAATCGGTTGCGTCTTGCTGTCTATTTCCTGGCCTCGGTGCTGACCGGACTGGCGGTCATGATAGCCGGGACGATTGGATTTATCGGCTTGATAGTACCGCATAGTGTGCGGCTCCTGGCCGGTTCCGATCATCGGGTGTTATTACCCGCATCAGTGTTGTTGGGCGGCAGCCTGTTGATGCTGGCTGATATGCTGGCGCGTACGTTGGTGGCACCACAACAGTTGCCTGTCGGGGTCGTTGTGGCATTAATTGGTGTGCCCATATTCCTGTTGCTGCTCTTTCGCAATGCCGGGTTTCCGCATCGAGGTAATCGATGAATCTGATCCAGACGTGTGATTTAACGGTATCGATTGCTGATTGGACTATCTGTTCTGACATGAACCTTGAGGTACAGCCGGGTCAGCGCTGGGGTCTGATGGGAGGTAACGGTGCGGGTAAGACAACCCTGCTACATACGCTGGCAGGCATACGGCCGCCGACGGCCGGTACAGTAGCACTGCTCGGTGAAGATATTCATTTGTTGTCACGCCTGCAGGTGGCGCAAAATCTGGGCCTGTTGTTGCAGGATGCCTCTGACCCCTTTCCTGCGACAGTACTGGAGACAGCCCTGTTGGGCCGCCATCCCTATATGAAGCCGTGGCAGTGGGAGTCTGATACCGATCGGGTAATAGCGCTGGCGGCGCTGGAGTGCGTCGAACTGGATGTGTATGCCGAGCGTATGATTGATAGCCTGTCGGGTGGTGAACGTCGTCGCCTGGCAATCGCGACACTGTTAACACAGCAGCCGACCGTGTTATTGCTGGATGAACCGACCAATCATCTGGACCCGTATTTCCAGATTAAACTGCTTACGCTATTGGCTGAGCGGGTTCAGCCTCAGGCTTCAGACCTGTGTCAATTTCAGCATCAACACCTGCATCAACTCAATCACCAGCAGGGTGGCCTGATTATGGCACTACATGATATCAATCTGGCGGCGCGTTTCTGTAGTCACCTGTTACTGTTATTACCTGATGGTGAGGTGCTCACAGGCACCTGCGATTCTTTGCTGGATACCGAGGTGCTGGCGCGGCTCTATGGCTACCCCATGGTGCGTATTGAGAGTGACCAGGGACGGGCCTTTTTACCCCAGTAGCAGTCATTAAAACAGTTCTTTTACGAACACCTTGGAGTTACGCTGATAGTTATATATAGATTGTTTTTCTATTGGTAATTGACCTAGGGTAGCCGTCTCGAAGCGACGTTCCAGAAACCAGTGAGCGGCATGCGTTGTGAGTACGAATAACTGTCGGATAGCCTGTTCCCGGGCCCGATTTTCTATATATTTCAGCAGGCTCTCACCGTAACCTGCCCGCCAGTAATCCGGGTGAACAACCAAGCAGGCGAGCTCCCCGACATGGTCGTCAAGGTAGGGGTGAAGTGCGGCACAGGCAATGATCTTGCCATCACGTTCAACTACAGTGTATTCGTCGATCTCAATCTCCAGCCGCTCACGTGACCGGCGGACCAGTATACCATGTTGCTCCAGCGGGGTGATTAGTTCCAGGATGCCACCGATGTCATCTATCGTTGCCTGACGGGTTCCTTCATAGATGTCGGTGGTAATCATGGTGCCAATACCATCGCGACTGAATAATTCCAGCAATAAGGCGCCATCGATATGTCGGTCGACCATATGGGCGCGGCGTACGCCAAGTTTGCAGGCATAGGTCAGCTGGTGCATCACGCTGGCAAAGTCAGTTGACAGATGCTGAGTGGCTAGTAATTCGCGGGCCTCATTCAGTGTCAGTTGCTGGAGCAGGATCCCTTCCATGTCTGCCGGCCCAGGTCTCTCGGTCAGGCAGATTAATTTATCGGCATGGAGTGCGATGGCCGTTTCGGCCGCAATCTCGATAGCCGTCAGGTTAAATGCCTCGCCGGTAGGGGAATAGCCGATCGGCGATAGCAACACCAGTGCGTCCTGGTCCAGGTGGGCGCTGATGGCCTGATGGTCAATTCGTCTAACCTGGCCCGTATGCTGATAATCGATGCCATTGATGATGCCGGTCGGTTTGGCCGTAACAAAATTACCCGAGGTGACCCGTATCTGGGCCCCGGCCATTGGCGAACTGGCCAGCCCCATGGATAGCATGGCCTCGATCTCCAGTCTTACCGTGCCGGCGGCCTGTTTAACGCAGGTCAGGGCCAAATCATCAGTTATACGTTGACCATTGATAAATTTGAGGGCGGAGTTGTGTAGCGCCAGTTGTTCCTCAATCTGTGGACGGGTGCCGTGGACCAGCACCAGACGAATACCGAGGCTGTTGAGCAGGGCGATGTCGTGAGCAAGGGGCAGGAATTTCTGTTCAGCTATTATCTCACCCCCAAAAACAACAACAAAGGTGCGGCCACGAAAGGCATGAATATAAGGGGATGAGTCTCTGAACCAGTCAACAAAGGCCTGGTTGGAATTATTGTTCGTCATGGCGGCTCCATCTAACATTGCTGACTATATATCGGCAACATACTACAACACATTGGTACTGGATGCTGACAATTGACGGTGGCTGCAGGCCTGTGAAATATGTTAAAAAAAGACTTGTCCTTATTAAAGCAAAGGTTTAATATCCTCAGTTATTATACTGCTATGTAAAGTGTGTAATAGTTGATTGCTACGCTAAGGAATTCGGACAATCTGGGTTGAACTTGAATTATACGAACTATCTTTTGGAGGTTTGTCATGGAAAATACACTATCAATCTTAGCTTCTCTTGCCTTCTTGGGGACTGCTCTGGTCCTGTTTTTTGGGCATTTAGTCTAGACCATGGGTTAAACCTGATCGGTAGGTCTGATAGGCCTTATTGATCGGACATCTACATCTTTTTACCCCTCGGCAGAGGACTGCTCACCCTAGGTAGTCGGCTGCCTCAGAAGCCGCTTGAGTGATCTCAAGCGGCTTTTTTGTTTTTTAGACTTGGCAATTTCACAGTAATTTGATATGGTTTTGGCGGCTGTTTTTACGTCTGGTGAGTTTTATATAGGGTTTAACTTGGTCAGGGTGTTGCGTGAAGGCAGTTAATAGGGGTGATTGTTTAATTTTTCAGGAGAGAGAGATGTTCGAACATAAAATTACAGCTATTTTCAGTGTGTTGAGTATTGTTGTGTCTGTAGGCCTGTTTGTAAATCATATGTAAGATTAGCAAACCGTTTATTGTAAGAAAGACCGCCAGGGCGGTCTTTTTTTTGTCTTGATGAATGTCCACTGACTGGGGACATAATCTTTCAGGTGAATGTTCAGTCTGTTACTGGCGGGGGGATCTTGATCGTCTGGGGTTGAGGGTGGGAGGGCTCTTGTGCGGGGCTGTCCCACTGGTGCTGGGCGCTTCTATCTTTATCTGAAATAATCTGCGCTCAGTTCAAAG